>JAITBC010000078.1 GCA_031283785.1 Tannerella sp.
TCAGCCACTTAAAATATGATTATCGGATGCTTGAGAATTATCTGAACGGGGAAAAAGGCGTCCGAATCAACGCCTTGATGGCAGGCGCTGCGTGGAATTTCAAGAAAATGATAGAAAAACTGAAAGAGAAAATTATTTGGCTCTTTTTTCAGAAAAAACCACAACCCCTGATTTTGAAAATCGGGGGTTAATAAGGATTGACTAAATAAAGTGTAACAGCGTCTTCGGCCATGCCTCCGCAGGGCTTTAGCCCAATCCCCCCACATTGCCGTCTTTTAGGGAAAAAAGGAGGGCAAGAAGGTGCGTGGGCGGAAGCCCTTTTCTATGCTGACGGGCAAAGCACAATACTGTACCGCGCGCAGTATAACAGCCAAATGAATAATTAAAACGCGAAGATACGGCGCGAATGCGCGTGGCGGCGTGCACGGAGAGAACGGATACGCGGCGGTTTGCTTTCGGAAGCCGGTTTACGCCGCCAACGATATATCCTCACGTAGGCAGCAAAATTTGCACACGTATGCGGTAAAAATCCCTTACGTATGCGGCAAAATTTCCGCACGTGCGCAGTTTATGACGAGAAAGTGTGAAAGATACGGCGATCGAATGTCAATACGAGAATTAGTAATTATCATAAATATCAACCGCCCCGAAAAAATGAATGCCTGACAAACGCTTCGTTAAACCGGAACAACTTATTTATTTCAAGTTACTTATTCCTCTTTTATTCCATTTGCCAGTACCGGAAGGAGGAAAATGAAATACCTCAATGGTCAATCCCGCTTTGTTGGCGAATTTTCGCAACATTCAAAAAAATCACAGGCAACTGTTACTTTACAAAAAAACAGTATCTTTGCCCCATCATGTAAATGTAAAAAAACAGACAAACGATGCGAGGCTCAACTTTTTTTCTAATAAATGGCATTATCTCTCTCCGACAGAAGATTGTGGCACGGTTTTTGAGGGGGGGGGCATTTCCTGTCGTATTGTAAACCGGGAAAATACATCCTGTAAACGGCATACGGATGAACGGCCGTTTTTCACATACGCTTGTCCCTCCTTTTTGGACGCTTCGTCTTTCGGAAATACAATACTGCGGTTGCCGGACAGGGACAAGAAAACGGTAGGGTGCATGGGAAATAAAAACAACAAGCTTGACACCGTCCGAAACGAGGCTTGGTTTGACCTGACATCAAGCGTGATATGAATCAGATATAACTATACAATAATTCCAGTAAATTGACCAATTAACTACTAAAATTAAAAACTCATGTTAGAAAGTGTTTTATTGACAAAACAGTATGAAGACGGGCAAGTAGCCCTCAATGCACTGAACTTAAACGTTAAGCCCGGCGAAATTTTTTTCCTGCTGGGTGCGAATGGAGCAGGTAAAACGACTGCGATCCATTTGTTTTTGAATTTCATTGTTCCGACGCAGGGACATGTTTTCATCAACAAAATGGATGTCGTTGCCAATCCGCTGGAAACGAAAAAACATCTATCGTTTCTTTCGGAAAACGTGATGCTTTACGGTAATTTCACGGCTCGACAGAATCTTGATTTCTTTGCCAAACTCGGAGGTAAAACCGGCCTGCCAAAGAAGGAATGTTATGCATTCTTGCATAAGGTCGGCCTGCAGGACGAAGCCTTTGAAAAGAAATTGAAGACCTTTTCCAAAGGGATGCGCCAAAAAGTAGGGCTGGCTATTGTACTGGCCAAGGATGCGGACAATATCCTGCTGGACGAGCCGAGTTCCGGCCTTGATCCGCAGGCGGCCGCCGAACTGGTGGCGATTTTGAAAGAACAGCGTAATGCCGGCAAAGCGATCCTGATGTGTACGCATGATATTTTCCGGGCCAAGGAAATGGCCGACCATGTGGGTATCATGAAACAGGGACGGATGGTGAGACAATTGACCCGGAAAGAGTTTCTTTCCGAAGATTTGGAAAAGCTGTATCTGGATTATATGGCAGGTAGTATCGAATGATCAGGAACCTAAAACTTAATTGCTATGTATCATGTATTCATGAATGAACTGCAGAAGTCGATATACAATCATCGATTTTTACTCTGTTTTTTGATTTGTCTGATATTTATCCCGTTGAGCGCTCATATCTCTGTTGTGGAGTATAAACGGGAACTGTCGGACTACGAGATGAATCGCGGGCAGTACAATAAACAGGCCCGACCCTCCGGGACGTTTAGAGCTGTGGGATTCAGATATCCTTCAGCCAGTTCGTTTTTATCCGTAGGCATAGACCGGATTATTCCGCAAAAGGCCATTGTTACAAGAGACGGCATTGAATACCGGTCGAAGGTTACGGACAACCGCGGATCGTATATTGTTTCGCTGCTGGGACGTCTGGACTTTCATTTTGTCATGCTGTATATTGTTTCGCTTCTCATCATCATTCTGTCGTTCGACATGGTGGCGGGCGAAAAGGAGAACGGCACGCTGTCGTTAGTGATGGCCAATCCCCTTTCGAGGCTCAAGGTGCTGATCGCAAAAGGGCTGGCGCTGTTCACCCTGGTAGCGGTTTCCATTTTGACGGCGTCTCTTCTCAGTTTGATCATCCTCTATCAGTCGCAGTTAATCTCGCTCTTTTCCGCTGATTTTGCGATCCGGTTCCTGCTCGCCCTGCTCGTTTCCCTGTTGTATGTATTGATTATCGGCTTTATCAGTCTGGCGGTTTCGAGTATGGTACGGCGTTCCGGGATTGCTATTATCTTCATTCTGCTGATTTGGTGTTTTTATACCCTGATTATTCCAAAAACAACTCCGCTGGCAGTCAAGCTGATTTATCCGGTAAAAGCAGAATATCAGGTGAAAAATGAAATAAAAGCCCTCAAACAGGATTTAAACAAAGAACTTGCCGCAAAGGAAAATGAAATTACGGCGCAGTTGTTCCGGCAAAACCAGCTGAGTGCACAGGATATTGAACGGCTTGAGCGGGATACGGAGTTGGAGGCCGTGAAAGCCGAGCTGGATAATGCTATTACACCGTTAAGACAGGAATATGAAACCAGAATTTCCGTTGAGACACAAAAAATTGTAGACGACTATTCCCGGCGTAAGCAGAAGCAAAACCGTATAGCCATGAATCTGTCACGCTTGTCGCCCGTCGCTTGTTATTCCTTTATTATGGGAGAACTGGCGCAGAATGGCCGAGCTGAACAGGATGCTTTTGAAAAGCGGAGCAAGGAGTTTGAATATGAGGTACAGTCAAAAGTATATGCCAGATACAGATTTAGCAGCTATGCGCTGGATGGGACGTGGATATCCGGACATTATGCAGATTTCGACCCGAAGGACTTTGAAATCCCCAATCTGGACTACCGTCCCCTGTCCGTTATGTCTGTACAGGATTATGTCCGGCTGGATGTTCTATTGCTTTGTTTCTATGCATTTATCTGGTTTTTTATTTATTATTATGCATTTGTAAAACTGGATGTCAGGTTTCAACTTTAAAATTCAACACGTATGACAAAATATATTTTTATCAAAGAACTCAAAGAGGCAATTACCAACTTTAAGTTCGTATTGCTCATGCTTTTTTCGGTGACGTTAATTCCCTTGAGTTTATACCTGTCTTATCATCATTTCCAGCTAAGACAGCAAATATACGAGATGGATAATGTTAATTACCAGTATATCTCGAAGGGTCAGATAGGATACAGTACCCCGGATTTTGTGGCGGAAGGTTATCGGGTGCCTCTGATGGAAAACGTACTGTCAAATGCTTCCGTTTCGCTGTTGCCCTATAAGGTGACAACCTCAAGAGAGGGATACACCATTGAAAATGAAAGCGTATCCGATGATTATTTAACCGTACTGTTCGGTTTTCTGGACATTCCGTATCTGGTCACCTGTATTCTGTCCCTGCTCTCCCTGTTTGCCAGTTATAACCTCATAAACAGGGAGGTAGAAGAGGGGACGCTGAAAATGATCCTTTCCAATCCGGTCCCCCGCCATCAGGTTCTTTTTGCCAAACTGGCAAGTCACTACCTGCTCTTTGTCCTCCCGGTCATTCTGGGTTTTTGTATGGGACTGCTCCTGATCGGAACCGGCGTTCAAACCTCCTCGTTCATTCAAACCGCAGGTATGAACCTCCTTGTGATCCTGCTGTTTTTCCTTGTTTTTTTCACGATGGGTATCTTGTCGTCCGTTTATTTCAAGCAATCTTCCCGTGCTATCATCGTACTTTTGTCCGTATGGCTGTTCTTTGCGTTGATCATCCCGAAAACGGCTCCGATTATCGCTTCTCTGACTGTTCCGGTGATGTCTGAAGACAACTTCATCCGGGAACGGGATATGGCTATCCAAAATTTTTCCGAAGAAATGAAAAATGAAGGGAAGAATCTTGCAGGAACTGTTTTTCCGGGGAAAACGGTTAATGAGATTGTTAGTACTCCGCGGGACAACGAATTAAGGATATTGTATGAAACGGAAATGGAAAAGCTCACGGTACGTTTGACGGAAGAAAAAAACATGTTCATCAAAAATATGGAACAGACTTATCTGAACCGGATGGAACAACGTGACCGGGTTGCCAAATATATAAGTGTAATATCACCTATAAGTTGCTGTAATTATATGCTGAATGAAATCAACCGGGCAGGATACAGTCAGGTTGTCCATTTTTATACGCAGGCCGACGAATTTCAAAAACAGGTCAAGCGGGAAATTTATGACAACTATATTTCCAAGAATTATTATTCGGCAGTAGAAGACGGTCAATACACTCAGGGCTCTGTAGTGGACGGATTTCGACCGAATCAAGTGACGGTTCCGCAGTTTGTCTGTCAGCCGGAATCCATCCGCGGAACCATTTACTCGATCCGTATCGAACTCCTGCTGCTGACCGGTTATTTGCTGCTGTTTTTCATACTGGCTTATTTTGGTTTTTTGAAGATGAATGTATATTGACCTCGCCCCGTTTAGAAATTATTTGTGCTGCAGCACGTATCCAAGGTAGGTGTAACACTTTTTGACTTCTTTATCTATCTGAGAGTAGCGTAATGCAAGCCAACAAACACCACAAGATCTTGTTGAAACGGGAATGACTTCCGATAAGCAGTCAACCGAAAGTTATTTCCCGTTTCAACAAGTCATGGAGAATAACGAAATACCGGAAGAAGCCATGCCACTGCCCGACGCACACCAACGTTATCGCCTCCTCCTCATAACGCTATGGCCTGACACCCATATTACCGCAACAAAAAGGCGACTCGCAGGTGTGCTGCGAATCGCCTTGATCACCGGAAGATACGAAACCTGATGACCTTTACGCCTAATGGACATTTTGGGTTAATATCCCGGATTCTGTTTGAATTCGGCGTCTATGTTCAGGTCAATCTGTGTCTGTGGAATCGGCCACCGGAAATTATGTTCTTCGATGTGTGCTCCCGGACAAAACGGATTGTCGTTATATTTCCGTACCCGTTCAATAAGTTTTCCCGTACGGCGCAATACAATCAAACGCCATTCTTCTCCATAAAGTTCCCTGGCACGTTCATCTAAAATATAATCGATGTCGATCTCACTCGCTGATACCGGTTTGGCGTTTGCCCTGGCTCTTACCAGATTTACATCGGCGGCTGCCAAGTCGGGACGATTGACGCCCAGATATGCTTCTGCCCTCAACAACAAAGTTTCTGCAAAACGCAAAGCATACCAGTCCTTATGCGTAGAGCCTCCTCCCGCTCTGGGGAGATTCACCGTATAATTACACGGGTCATGGAATTTCATGAAGACAGGGAACAACAGCCGAACCGTATCGTCCAGTGGATTGGTACGCGGATATGCAGATCCTTCATACAGCTTGAAGTCAATCTTTTGTCCGTGATATTTCGATTCGGGGTTATCGTAATAAATATTCCTCTTGATATTGTGTTCGGCGTTCCGGATATCGTTGTCCCAATCGTCAGCCCACAGGTAGTAATGCACCAAATTTGTTCCGCGGCCATTTCCACAGGGACGGCTGAGAGTATCGGAAATACCTGTCCACGCATTGTTGTACCATGTTCCGTTGATGGCCTTTTTTCCGTCAGGAGCTACGGAAATGTCGAAATAGCGCGGTCCATAAATATACGCGGAATTAATAGTCGTCTGATCCGTTACTCCCCGTTCGCACTGGATGACCCACATCGCTTCGGTATTGTTCGGCAGGTTGTGATTGGTATAACCGAAAAGATCGAAATAGACATCCCCCGATCCCAGTATATCCTTTGCCAGCCTGTTGCCGAATCGTTCGGTCATCAACGCATACCGGTAATCGTCTACTACATGCGTAGCTGCATTCACGGCTTCCTGGGGATTATTCATTTCCAGATAAGTCTCGGCAAGATAGTGCCATGCCGGCCCTTGCGTAATACGTCCTGGCGCATCCTCTTCCCCTGGTATAGGCAGATGGGTAGCTGCAAACTTGAAATCTTCTTCCATCAGCTTGTGAATTTCCGAGACCGACTCCCTGACAAAATCTGCTCTTGCAGAAGATACAGGACTGTTCATCAATGGAATGTCACCATAGGTAGAAACCAGATTCCGGTAAATAAACGCCCGGAAGAACCTCGCTTCTGCCAGACAGGCATTTTTCCCCGCTTCTCCTCTGGCAAACACATTTGCATTCAAACTTTCCGTCCTGTCAAGCAATAAATTAGCCCACTGGATAATTAAGAATCCTTCTCTCCAGTGATCCACTACCGGCGTATAGGTAGGCGTCAAATCCCTGTACGAGTTCAGGTATCTGCTGCCACGATCGGGTGTTTCTCCATTATATCCCACATCCGATCCGTGAGTAGCCCAATTCATTGTACCGAAAGTAGCATAGGTGTAATACACCGATCTCACCCTTTGATGGAGTGCGGTAATTCCCTGTATTACGCCGGATTCCGGTGCATAAGCGTTCTCCGGAGACAGAAAATCAAGGGGCGTT
>JAITBC010000234.1 GCA_031283785.1 Tannerella sp.
CTTTTTCATGAAATATTTATTTTAATAAATTAAATTTTGTAATTATATATATTGGAACATCAGGCGCTACGCAGTGCATACGACTCGGTCCATAAACGAATAAATCTACATCTTCCTGATTATCCCAATTTACATCCCGATAATCGAAAGATATTTTGTCTCCTTCCTTACATCCAATTCCCTGTACCTGGATGAGATTGTGATATGTTCCACTTTCAGGAAGATATAGACAATCACCCTCTGTTGAATATTCAACAATAGACTTACCTATTGAATATTTATTATCAACCTGCACAATAGTTGATGTAAAGCCATTATTATAACTGCCTATAATTGTGCCGGTAGCCATATTAATCGGTTCTTCTTTTTCCTTCCCGCAGGAAGAAATCAGTCCCGCCAAAATCAGCAATATTGCTGCTGTTTGTAATATGGTCTTTTTCATTGCTGTTGAATTTTTAATGATGTTAAAGCTATATTGTAATAACCCATTGGACAGATTAAACATGCCCTATCTTAATTCCGCCAACGGGTTTAAACCATAGTATTAATTCACTTCCAAAACCTCCCAAGCCGGAAGTTTCGGGAACTTATTGTGCGGCTCGGTCTGATACCAGAACACCACAGAGGCGATATCCGACTGTTGCGGCAAATACCGCCCGCCATGCCGCCAGCCCAAATCCTGGATCGTAATCCGCAAGTCTTTTTCAAACCGTACCGGGTCGTTGATGTGCCAGCGGTACAAGCCGAAACGTTGCTGCGAACGATAGACGCCGTCGGGACGGATGACCTGATGCAGGCCGGCGTAGGGCGTACAAAATTCTTTGTATTGTCCGTCCCTGTCGAAATTGTAAGAGCCGCAAAAATAATCTTCCGTTCCCGTTCCGCAAATCGTTGGGAACTTCGCGTCGCCATCCATGAAGAATTTGATTTCTCCTTCGCCCCACCAGCCGTTATTATTGACACCCCAAGCCATGTAAACGCCAACGAAATGGCCTTTTCCTTTAATATTGTCCACAATCGTGTAATCGGAAGTGGCATTCGGATTGGTCCGGCGCCACTGCGCATGGAAATAAGCGGCGTCATCCGGCACCTCAGTTAAGGTATAATCAATTTGATAATACAAAGTCATCAAGTCCTGATCGTTGACGTTTTCCATCGTGATTTTGCATTTCTTCCGGAAAGGCATCGTCCAGTAACAGTTGAAGGCGCTGCCCGGATTGACGCAAACCGCCAACGAGTTTAAGGGTGCATAAACGCCCCATCCCATACCGAAGAAATCGCCGACCGGACAGTCGACCGAAGGCACTTTCTCGTCGTCCCAATAGATGCGGAGGATGGAAAAGCGCCAGTTGCCGGTGGGAGTCATCCAAATGTGTTGAATGGCGCCGGGGCCTTCCATTTCAGCAATCGTGAGGGTTTCCTTCGGATTAATCCGGATATAGGGATTGACTTTCCACCCCTGTCCCAAGTCGCGAGCGGCCGGCGAAGCGTTGGCAACGTTGCGCTGATTCTGGTCTTTCAAATCTGCCATACCTCCTTTCCCTTTTTCGCCTGTGAAATTTTCAGGACTGATCGAGCGGGTCTGTGCATTGGATAAACGATAGAGATTACCCAGGTTGTTATCCAAACCGTTGTATGAATACTTCTGGGAGAAAACCGATACGGCAATCAATAATGCCGTGAATAAAAAACTGGTGTGTTTCATGACTGTAATTCATTTAAATTTAGCAACGTATTTTATTTTTATTTCCAAAAATCTGAATATTCGCTCCGGCAAATCCGAATATTCGTGTCCGCAACTCCGAATATTCGCATTTATAACCGCGAATATTCGCATTTTCTAACGCGAATATTCGCAATCCCAGACCCGACCTAATCGGCAAGCGTACCGGAATATACAAATTTCGCTTTCTGGATGGCCGCCTTCAATTCCTTGCCGGGAGTAAACCGGATGTTCAGGTTTTCAATACTGTTGGCGTTTACTTCATCCTTGGTGTCGCTTCCCTTGCTGTTGCAAGTCAGATGAAACGAGCCCCAATCGCCCAACTGTACGCTGTGTCCGTCCAGTAACAGGCGCAACAGGATCTTTTCAAACTGATCCAGCGCCATTTCCGCTTCCTTGCGGTTGAGCGTGGTTTCGTCGGAAATCTGCCGGGCTACTTCTTTTTCTCCCACTTGGTCGATCGTTCTCAGTACGGCGTACCACTTCTTTCCTGCCAAGGGATTCAACGGATTCCCTCTTTCTACTTTGTTAAAAAATACCGACATCATTCAAAAATTTAATAACTATTATCATCCACTCTTCGCTTTTATTGATGCGCTTTTAAGTTTCAAAACCGGCATTTAATTCCGAATTAACGTTTCCCGTGTTGCGCTACACTTTATTTCTACAAACGACCAGACTGTAATACACAATCACGGCAAAAGCAATCGCCGGAATCCAGTACGCCACCTTGATATTGGAAGAATCCGAAACAATTCCTTGAATTTGCGTCAACAGGGCAGCTCCGGCAATCGCCATCACCATACCGGCGCCTCCCAGTTTCGTATCTTCACCCAATCCTTTGATGCCGATTCCGTAAATGGTTGGAAACATCAACGACATGCAAGCCGTAATTCCCATTAAAGCATAGACGCCGGCAAATCCGTTGCCATATACCGTTAAAAGACAACATACTACCGCGGCAATCGCCAAGGTTGCCAAGATGTTGCCCGGACGGAAATATTTCATCAAGCCGGTACAGATAAAACGGGCAATTACAAACAGAATCAACGACATAATATAATAGGTAGCGCCGGCCTGTTCCGCAGTACGCGGCAATAAATCGGTTAAGCCCAGCCATTCACAGCCATTATAGAAGGAAGCTGCGACCGGTTCTATGTTCCGCAACACACTCATAATCGCTTCCGGAGAGGCGTCGGCGCCGGCCGATGCAACCACTCCGTCCAGATTCAGTTGCTGCATCACATAGCGAATCACAAACGACCAAACCGATATTTGCGCTCCTACATAAAAAAACTGTGCCACTACGCCCCATACGTAATTCTTATTTTTAAGTAACCGTTGGAAAGTCGCTTTCAATTCAAGTTTCTGTCCGCCTTCTTTCAAATTCGGCATTTTGGAAAGCAGAATGGCGACTAATAAACTCAACATCACCAAGCCCAGCACAACGTAAGTCATGGTTACCGAATTTAACTCCTGCGACTGGATGGCGGCCAGATCACCGGCTGCCAAAGTCGTTCTTTCGCCGGCGGTAAGCAGATTTAATTGCGACAGTACAAAAACCTGACTGATGATCACCCCGGTAATCGCCCCAAACGGATTGAACGATTGAGAGAAATTTAGTCGTCGGGTTGCCGTTTCTTCCGGCCCGATGGCATATACGTAGGAATTACTGGAAGTTTCAAGCACCGAAAGTCCGGCAAACAAAATAAAAATAGCCACCAGATACATCACGAAACTGACGTCGGCGTTGATCTGTAAACACAACATGGCGGGGTAAAACAAAAAACAGCCGCCGGCATACAACGATAAACCCAAGAGTACGCCCGCTTTGTACGTGTATTTCTTGATAAACATTGCTCCCGGAATGGCGCAACAGCCATATCCCAGCAAGTAACAGACTACCTGTATCCAGGCCGTTTTGGAATCCGACAAACTCATGATGCGTTTGAAAGCAGCTAACATGGTATCCGTTAGATTATTAGGAATCGCCCATGCAAAGAATAAACTCGTCAACAAGATAAAAGGGAACAACAAATTTTTAGGAATAATTCTTTGATTCATACTGTGTATTTTAATTCATTAATATATTTAATTAAACGTTTAACTAATCATGGCAAAAAATACTATGTTCGATTTTTCAGTTCTGTTTGTAACTCAAACGTGGCGACACCTTTTGATTTTTGTTTGATTTGATCTATCAGTAACCCAACGGCTTTTACACCCATTTCCATAATGGGTTGTTGAATATAAGGAATCGTTGTATGAATAAAATCAAAGGCGTCATTTTTGTCAAAGCACACCACCGATATATTTCGGGGGATTTGTAGTTTGAAATTCAACAACTGCTTAATTCCCAACATAGATAAAGTATTCGTTGCATAAAAAATGCCATCCACACGATTCCCATTCGATAACAAACTTTCTATTGCGATAGACATGTCATTCGCAAGCGTAGAATAGTTAATCTCTTTTACTAAAAAAGGATTGTACAAACCTTGATCTCGAAGTAAATCTTCGTAACCTCGTTTTCTGTCAAGCATGTGTTGCAATCCGTTTTTATAAATAAT
>JAITBC010000245.1 GCA_031283785.1 Tannerella sp.
AAGCATCATATTAAGCGACGGCACGAAGATTTGGCTTAATTCCGGCAGCCGGCTGATTTACCCGTCCGTTTTCGACGGCAAAACAAGGGAAATCTTTGTCGAGGGTGAAATATTCCTCGAAGTATCCGTGAATCGCGAGAAACCGTTTGTGGTAAAGACAAGCGAATTGGTAACGGAAGTTTTGGGGACAAATTTCAATATAAACGCTTATCAGGATGAAAAGAATCATTCCGTAGTCCTCGTGACGGGCTCCGTTGCGGTAAAAAACAAAACCGGCAAGACGCCTGCAGCGCTGAAACCCAATCAGATATATGACTATGATACCGACGGGAGACAATACAGCGTCCGAGAGGTCGATATCTACGACTATATTTGCTGGAAATACGGTTTTTTCCATTTCACCAACGAAGAACTGCCCACAGTGCTTGAACGCCTGCACAAATATTACAACATTGACATTGTATACGAAAGACAACATTTTGCCGGCACAACGGTCAGCGGCAAACTCGACTTGAAAGACAACATCGGGAACGTCCTTAGTTCGGTAGCCCTGACGGGTGATTTTCAATACGAGATGAGAGATAATAAAATAATAATAACAAAAAAATGAAATTGATGCCCCCGTGAAATAAAATCAGTCCCCTGCCGTTATTACAAATGGAATCATATAAAAATTCAGAACAATGCGAAATCTTAAATCTCAATTGACAGTAGCCATAATGTTTATCGGTACCGGCTTGCCGGAAGTTGCCGGAGGCAAAGAAAATCCTGCCGACCTGGCAAATCCCCTGATCGACACCCACAAGCCGCGCTATGATTATTTTGTTTCGGCAGCGATACCGTTTGGAATGGTTGCGTTAAGTCCGGACACGAAACACGGAGATCTCTGGAACTCCGGCTACCGGTATGACGACCGGCATATCCTCAACTTCTCGCATGTGCATAATGCGCAAACAGCCGGTATACCGGTCATGCCGGTAACAGGAGCCTGCCGGGGGAACCTCGGCCTGGAAGCAAACAAATCGGCGTTCAGCCACGAGAAGGAAACCGTAAAATTAGGATATCACAAAGTGTTCCTGGAAGACTACGGCATCACGGCCGAATTAACGGCTACCTGCCGGGTCGGCATGCATCGTTATACATTCCCGGAAACGGAGGAAAGCCACATTCTGTTTGACCTTGGCGCCGCATTGGGGCCGACAGCGATGTCGTACGCATGGGTCAGGAAAAACGGAAATTCGACGATAGAAGGTTACTCGGTCATGTCTCCGACCGGAAGAAGGAAAAAGCCGTTCATCGTCTATTTTGTCGCTCAATTCGACAAACCTTTTGCAGTTTTTTCCGGCTGGAAAAACGGCACGTTGAACGATACCTCCTCCGACCTGATCGAAGGAGAACATTGCGGCGCTTTTGTATCTTACGGGAAGATGAAAGAAGGCGAACAACTTAAAATAAAAGTAGCCGTTTCTTACGTGAGCATTCAACAGGCCGCGAAAAACATGGAAGCCGAGTTGCCGCACTGGGACTTTGACAACGTGGTACAGTCGGCCGAAAAAGCATGGAATGACTATCTTGGACGAATAACGGTTGAAGGAGGGACAACCGAACAGAGGATAAAACTGTATACCGATTTGATGCATACCGCCTCGAAGCGGATAGCCAGCGATGTGAGCGGTTCTTATGCTGACTGGACAGGTCCGCATCCTGTGGTTCGCCAATTACCAGCCGGCGCAGACGGGAATCCTGCCAGGCCGTTCCTGGAGGGCGACGGCCTGTGGGGGTCGCAATGGACACTGAACATTCTTTGGGCGCTTGTTTATCCCGAATACGGCAATCAGATGGCTGAAACGTTTTTAGATTATTACCGGAATGCCGGCACTATGGACCGCTGTTCCTGGGGAAGCAACTTTACATATGTAATGGTAGGGGACCACGTGACGCCCCTGCTGGCAGCTCTCATGTCAACCGGAAGGGCGACTTTCGACCCGGAAACGGCCTATGCCGCATCCTGCAAAAACGCTTTCCCCGGCGGCATCCGTGACCGTGCAGGCTACGAGACAGGACCAAATCCGGCGGGAGGAGGCATAGATCTGTATATAAGACTTGGGTATGTCCCGGTCGAAATCGTCAACAGGGGTGGAGGGATGCACCGTGGCGGAACAGCCATGACCCTCGAATATGCATATCAGGACTGGTGTCTTTCGCACATGGCTCGGATGTTGGGGAAAGCGGATGACGCCGCAATGTTTGCAAAACGTGCGGAAAACTGGAGAAATGTCTTCGACACTGCGACCGGATGGACAAGGCCACGACATGAATCCGGCAAATGGATGGATGACTTTTCGCCCGTCGCCCTTGAGGGGAGCAAATTCAATTCACCCGGCTATATCGAAGGGAACTCGGCTACCTATTCGTTTTATGTACCCCATCAGATCGAAGAACTGATTAAAGCGATGGGAGGAGCCGACGCCTTTGTCAAACGCCTCGATTCCAGTTTTATAAAAGCGGAACCCTATAAATTCATCACGCCTCACGGAGAACATGCCACCGGATGGATCGACTACGAAAACCAGCCGTCATGCCATATGGCACACCTTTTCAATTTTGCCGGAGCGCCATGGAAAACCCAATATTGGGTGCGGAAAGTAAACGAGATCACCTTCGGCGGAACAACGCCGTACAGCGGATACAACGGTGATGAAGACCAGGGGCAATTGGGCGCGCTCGGCGTATTGATGGCTATCGGACTGTTTGACGTACAGGGATGCGTGGGCGAAAATCCGGAATTGGAAATCACCAGCCCGCTGTTCGACAGAACCATAATTACGTTGCCCTCCCCCGGAGGAAGCGCCGCCGGACGGGAAAACTCGTTTGAAATCATTGTCAAACGGAAAAAAGCGGACGACGATATCTACATCCAAAAAGTCACCCTTAACGGGAAAAATCACCAAAGTATCCGATTCCCGGCAACCGATTTTATGAACGGCGGAAAACTTGAAATCGAACTCGGCCCCAAACCCAACAAAAAAATGAAATAACTGTTCGGAAAAAACTTACGGCTGGGGGGGCACACCGCAATCCGGCGATGAAGCCCCCCCCCGTTTATCTTCGTTCGTTATAAACGCCGATCTCGGCAATGACGGGCGGGGCTTCGGACTGTTCGAATGTTATTCTGATTTTGCTCCCCCACACTGCCGGAAACCGTTCTATTTTTGTCTTCTTTTCATTTTCACCGGTAAGAAGTATTTTCCACCTGTTGTTTTCCATATATTCGATCCGATATTTACGAACGTTACCTCTCCGTCCTCCCTCATGAATGACGATCATGTTAAACGGCCGTTCACGTTCCAGTTCAAACTCAATCCATGCTTTTTCTACCGCCGGATTTGAGCGCCAAGAGGTGGTGAAATCGTCATCATTAGCAAAATCCATAATCGCCATGTCATTACTCCAGCTCGAATTGCTCGGCTTATATTTAATTATATTGGAAGAAATAACAGGCCCGTCGTTTGCAGGAAGCGGAACATAAGGTTCGGTATTTTTCCACAAGCGGCCTACTTCTTTTAAAACCTCGACGGCGTTTGCATCAATTAACCCGTCGCGATTCGGCGCAACATTCAGGATAAAATTGCAATAAACCTTGTTGAATGGGATAATATTTGCATTTACAATTTCTTCCGCCGTCTTTACCGGCGAGGACGGGAAACTTTCTTTCCAGAACCAGTTATTGTTTATCGGCAAACAGGAAAGGGCCGGCAATCGGTTCGTTTCTTTCGATATATGCTGTCCCGCTCCCTGTTCATACGATTTGATATCGGTGTAAAATAAAGCGTCGGCAGGATATTTTGCGGCATTCAGGTCCATTAAAAGGCACTGCGGCTGAAGCGATTTGACTAAATGATAAATCTCTTCAAAAGGGATTTCATCGTACGATATTCTTGACCACGGCGCATCCCAGCCATCAATAATCAATGCGGTTATCTCGCCATAGTTCGTCAGCAGTTCGGTAATCTGAGCTTTTATCATTTCCACATGCCGGGAATTTATCCAGCCCGGACGCAATTTATGATGCGTATCCAAAATCGAATAATATAACATTACCTTCAGACCCTGCTTACGGAAAGCGTCCGCATATTCTTTTACGATATCGCGCTTACAGGGACTGTTCATCACATTATAATCCGTCGTTTTTGTATCCCAGATGCAGAATCCGCTATGATGTTTGGTCGTAAGGCAGCCGTATGACATGTTCGCCGCCTTAGCCGTTTCCGCCCACTGGCTACAATCCGGTTTCGACGGATTGAAGATGCCGGGCGACGCTTCGGGATCCGCCCAGTCTTCATTCATATATGTCGGAATGTTATAGTGAATAAACATTCCAAAACGCAGATTTATAAATTTCTGCTGTAACTCATGCAGCGTTTGTGCATTTACCCCCGATAATAAACAAAAAAGCAACACAAATAAATTTCCGATAATTCTCATACAATTTTTCACTTTATAATGAATAAATAATTTGCCTGCACAAAAATATCAATAAAAACTACTTTTTCCAAAACTTTTCAATTTCTTCCAGTGATTTCCCTTTTGTTTCGGGTACTATCTTCCACACAAATAATGCGGAAAGAATCGCCATCACTCCGTAAAATCCATAGGTGAACGCGCTACTGAACTCCATCATTCCCGGATAGGTCGACGATATCAGGTAATTTGCCGCCCATTGCGCCGCAACGGCGACGGCAACCGCCTGGCCGCGAATCTTATTCGGGAACAGCTCGGATATATATACCCAGCAGATCGGCCCCCACGACATCATAAACGATGCGGTAAACAGGATGATGAAGATAAGCGTAAAAATACTTATGACATCAAAATATGACAGGACGGCAATCGCGATCATACCGGCGGCCATGCCGATCGAACCGGTGACGAGCAGCGGCTTGCGCCCCCATCTGTCGACCGTGACAATGGCTAATACCGTAAATATGACATTCACAAATCCCATCACGATCGTTTGCAACATAGAGGCATCACGGGCGACGCCCATGCTTTCAAAAATACGCGGCGCGTAGTAGAGCGCTACGTTAATCCCCACAAATTGCTGAAACACGGATAGCAGGATGCCTGTAACAATAATCTTTTTACCGTATGAAAAAACTTTCGCTTTCGTCCTGTCGGCAATTGTGGACATTATCTCCCGCAGTATCTCTTCCGCCTGTTCTTTCGCCGTATTTATTTTTTCCAGAACGCTCAACGCTTTTTGTTCGTCATGCACCAGGGCCAGGTAGCGCGGAGTTTCGGGAACAAAGAACAGCAATACAAAAAATAATCCTGCCGGAATTGCTTCGGAGGCAAACATATAACGCCATCCGACCTCATTGATCCACGCTATTGTCTGACCGTTTGCAATACCCCAGTTCACGAAGTACACGACAAGCATTCCAAATATAATTGCAAACTGATTAAACGACACAAGGCGTCCGCGTATTCCGGCCGGAGCGATCTCGCCGATATACGTCGGACATACTGCCGATGCAAGACCTACTCCTATCCCGCCCCATATACGGTAGAAATTAAACATGACAAGCAAACCTTCGGACGGATTGCCTCTCTCGAAAAAAAGAAACTCGGGATAAGCGGAGCCCATGGCGGAGGTGAAGAATAAAAATCCGGCAATCTGTAGCGATCTTTTACGTCCTAATCTGTTCGACAGGAAACCGGAAACAAGACCGCCGACGATACAGCCGATTAATGCGCTCGACACCGTTGCTCCATGCGCAAACGACCCCATGTCCAACGGCTTTATCAGATACGCCTGAATTGCTTTTTCCGCGCCTGAAATGACTGCCGTATCGTAACCGAAAAGCAATCCGCCGATAGTCGCAATAAGCGTTATTCCGAATATGTACGCTGAATTATACGTTTTGTTTTCCATGTTAAATATACATATTTACGATGGCTTCATACAATTCCTGTTTCCCGCTTATCTGGGCAGGTTCGCCGTTTTCTTTCGCACAGGCGACGATTTCTTCCATTGACAGCTTACCGTCTTCAAAGTCTTTACCTTTCCCCGTATCGAACGAAGCATAACGCTCGCTCAGCATCTTCCGGTACGGAGATTCCTCCAGAATAGCGGCTGCGGCCTCAAGAGCACGCGCAAAAACGTCCATACCGGCAATATGAGCGATGAAAATGTCTTCCAGGTCGGTGGAGTTACGACGGGTTTTTGCGTCAAAATTCGTGCCGCCACCTTGCAGACCGCCGTTTTTCAGGATCACGATCATTGCCTGCGTCAGTTCGTTCACATCAACCGGGAATTGATCCGTATCCCATCCGTTTTGATAATCGCCGCGGTTAGCATCGATCGAACCGAGCAATCCGGCATCTGCCGCACACTGAAGTTCATGTTCAAACGTATGACCGGCAAGCGTCGCATGGTTCACTTCTATGTTAAGTTTGAAATCTTTATCCAGACCGTATGCACGCAGGAATCCGATAACCGTTTCCACATCTGCGTCATACTGATGCTTTGTCGGCTCCATAGGTTTCGGTTCTATCAGGAAAGTGCCGTTAAAACCTTTCGAACGGGCATAATCACGCGCCGTCTTCAACATCATGGCAAGATGTTCTTTTTCGCGTTTCATCTCCGTGTTTAACAGCGAAGAATACCCTTCGCGCCCACCCCAGAACACATAATTTTCGCCGCCAAGCTCTATCGTCGCATCGATTGCGTTTTTAATCTGTACGGCAGCACGCGCAACGACATTGAAATCGGGATTCGTAGCCGCCCCGTTCATATAACGTTTATGTCCGAACACATTCGCCGTACCCCATAACAGCTTGATACCCGTCTCTTCCTGTTTTTGTTTTGCGTAAGCAACAATCGCTTTCAGGTTGGCTTCATACTCTTCGATAGAGTCCCCCTCGGAAATAAAATCGATGTCATGGAAACAGTAATATTCAATGCCTGTCTTCTGCATAAACTCGAATCCTGCATCCATACGCTGTCTGGCTATCTCCAATGCCGAATCGCCCTTCGCCCACGGGAATGTCTTGCTTCCGCCGCCAAACGGATCGCTACCTTCCGCACAAAGCGTGTGCCACCATGCCATCGAAAATTTAAACCACTCTTTCATTTTCTTTCCATAAACCGTTTTTTCCGGATCGTAATACCGGAATGCCAATGGATTTCTACTTTCTTTTCCTTCAAATTTAATCTTTCCCACCATAGGAAAATACGTTTTTGTTGCCATAATTTTTTCTTGTTTTTAATCAATTAATAATCTTTTATTCAGTGATTCGCGTATCTGTTTTTTTCCCTTCTTATTTTTCCCCAACTCTCAGTTCATTAAGCCATCTTTCGTAGGCTTCCGAACTTGCGCTTTCGTTTTTTTCCTCCGGCGTAACCGTAATCACATTTTCCAGTGTAGAAAAAGCTTCTTTTTCATCTTTAAATATGCCTGTCCCGATTCCTGCTCCGCGTGCAGCTCCG
>JAITBC010000148.1 GCA_031283785.1 Tannerella sp.
TTGCCGAATCATTATTTGCCGTGCCGTTTACGTCAATACTCGTTATGTCATTGGCGACATTTACGGTGTAAGCTGTCGTATTCGCATCGAACGACAAAGTCCCGGCGCTTACAGTCAGATTGTTGAGCGTGGCGTCATTACTTATGCGATGTATTGTTACCGTATAAGTCTTAGTCGTGGTTTTGTCCTCGGCTGTCACCGTAATATTCACAACATTATCGCCGACGTCAAGCGGTTTATCAGTTACATTGCCGTTTACTGTGGCAGAATCATGATTTGCCGTGCCGATGACAGTTACACTTGTTACGTCATTGGCTACAGTTACGATATAAGCAGTGATATCGGTATTAAATTCCGGAGACAGAGTACCGGCGCTTACTGTCAGATTGCTTAATGTGGCGTCGTTGTTTAATTCAACTGCATTCGGATCTTCTACTACAAAATATATCGTACCTGTTACATCCTCATACATGAGTTCTGCGGTAGTTATGCCTGCTTTCCGGGCAACAAAAGAACCCGTCACCGAGTCATATCCGACAATTGTTTCATCTGTAACGGATACTTTAATATCCGTATTCCGCCCGGTGAAAATAAAATCGGGAAATACAATCGTATATTTAGGCTGTACGGTTTCGTTTACTGACAGATAATATATCTCTTGATCGGTATACAGTTCGCTTGCTTTCTCTTTCGGCATTACATTTACCTCCTTCATTGCAAAAATCATCCAGGCGCTGCTTCCGTCATCGTAATATGCCTTTACGTATAGCGGTTGCGTTCGCAAATTATATCCGGTGACAGGTATGTCGAATACGGTATATTCTGCAAATTCCGGAGCATAGTAATTTTTCCCCTGAAATGTTAATTGCAATTGTGTTAAGTGACTTATATCTGTGACCCTGACATTCACCGACATATTTTCTCCCACTTGGAAAACTTCGCCATTTTCAATATTCAGAATCTGTAATTTGTCTTCATCTTCAGAAATAGAAACTTCATCTGTTTCCGTTTGAGAAGACATCAACCGTGCGTTATCACTTTTAACATTTTGAGCCTGCATAACCGGCATGGACGAATAGGCGGAAAAGGCAGGAGAGGCGGGTATAGACTGGAATATGTTCTGTCCGTCTATTTTCGCATAAATACTTGTATTCAATAATTTTTGAACTGTTTCGCCAACCTCTTTTTTATCCACAATGGTCATGTGAAAACTTCTCGCACCTTCAAAAACAGACACATTGGCGGCCGTATTCCCATTTTGACCCGCCGACTGACTAAGATATGAAACTACTCCATCAGAATCTAACACGAAAGTCTCAACATCTTCACCCAACAGGCATACAATAGATAATATCTGATGGCATAGTTTCATTACTTTGATATTTCTGTTTTTAAGGTTCTTATTTCTTAACAAAGATTGTGCCTCGTCTATAAAAATCTTTAATTTGCCGGCAGGGTCTGCCAAATAAAACTTGACGAGTGTTACCACATCCAGGAATATTTCAAATGTTGCTATCTCTTCTGCGTAATATGTATCCGCCTCGAACATCTCATCTATAGCGTCCATATCCAAACCTTCATGAGGGTATTCGGGGAATATATCTCCTACAATCAAATGTGAACGCAACGGTGTTCCTTCGAATCTATTACCCCCGGAAGACATTCTTAAATCCAGTATGGCATCCACAGGTTTTAAAATCCATCTTGTCTCAAGTGGAGAAACTCCTAAATGAGTTATTTTTTGTTCAAAAAATGAAGATAATAAAGTCTTTTTTTGGATGAATTCAAATAAACTTTCTCCGAGAGATTTTCGTTTAATATCTAATTCGAGCAATTGATTGTCCCCGGGACCATAGCTGCCTTGACTTAGATTATTGTTAAATATACCACCTTCACTTATGTCATCATACAGCCAATTAGTCATACGTTCTGCCAAGTCGGCGATTGGAGACCCATTATGCGGAGTATCAATAGTGATAACCTTATTGGTAAATCCTTTGCCATAATTTGTCGAATGATAGAATGAGGCGTCTTTTTCGGCAGACCTCAATATACAGCCACCCATACTGTGGCAGATATAATCTACCCGATTAGCCGAATAACCTGTTTTTCTGAAATTCTTCAACACGTATAGAAAACTCGACTGCGTTTTGATAGAATCTTTTCCCAGTAAAACGTCCGCGTTTTTACTGAAAGCTACATCAGGATACACATCAATTGCGCTTACCTGTTTGTACATTTTATCATATTGGGCAACAGTGGTTCCACCATCCAGCGAAAAATTGTCCCAGCAATGATGGTTGCTGTTCAACCCATGCACTAATAAAACCGGAGGACGTACAATTTCTATCTGCTGCGTTTCCTGACTTGTTGTTTTGTCGGAATATGTAATGTTGTACATTGCATTTACGAAACGGGATGAGCTCCTGTCATTCGGGTCAACCGTATAATCGTCAGGGGCTATGTACCAGAAATAATAGGTATCTCTGTTTCTTGTAATGGATGCTGTCGTTTGGCTGGCGTGATTAGCTTCGGCGCTGTATCCGTTTATCATACCTGCTTCCATGATTTTGCCCAACATTGCAGCAGTAGTGTTTGTTCCGTCGCTCAGCGAAACACTTATGTCGTCAATTATTTTTCCTTTAGATTTCACAGCAAGATATATACGACTGGTTCCATCGGCTGCCACGCCTTTGGGATTTCCCTGTCGGTTGCTGTTTCCAAACGAATAATCCCATTCTCTCCACATGGTTACAAAATTCGATTGCGCTTCAACCGTAAAAGGTTTCCCCTCTATGCGTGTAGAAGTAAACACATCTGTTACTGCGATTTTATACATTCCTGCTTCGCTTATGAAAAATTCTGCTTCATAAGGAGGTTGTATAATGCCATTATTAACCAGATTGAGACCCTCTACCTGTCTGCTGTCAATCGTCGTCTCCGAACCTCCATTTATGGCAACTATCTCTATATTGTATTTGTAAGCTTTTTCGCCGCTTATTATGGAAGTAAGAATGACAGAGGAAATATCGTTTTTCCATTTTACAGTCAAGTAATCGCCTTCTTTCGCTTTCAATCCGTTGGAATTAGGATAGAGAAGTGTCAACGATGCATCGGACAAAGAATTTCTTTGCTGCACATTAAATCGTTGTACAGTCGTAGCCTTACCCGAAACCATATCTTTGGCATAAAACAGATATTCTTTATCTGTAAATTCGCCGGAAATTGCGAGCGTATATTCAAACTTTCCCTGTGCGTCGGCACGGGTGGCATAAATCGTTTCTATTCCCCGAGAAAAATAAAATCTGACTTCCTCATTGGGTGTGAAATCATTTCCAAAGATGACCAGATTGTCTCCTTGCGGTATAGAGCTTTGCGACAAAAATATTCCCGGATTATAGAAAGTCAGAATATTTGTAGTGTTAAATTCCTCGCTCACTGTTACGCTCTTTCCGTCATTACGTTTGAAACGGATATTGAACATGTGCGTTTCGTTTGCCGTCAATGAAGCGGCAGAAATGTTTTCTGCAAAATTTTTCGTTGCAGCAGGCTGAGCATAAGTGTGACTGACTTCGTCTTTCGTGTCGTCATCGAACCAGTATGTATATTCTGTGATGGTCAATGATTCGGCAGATGCGCTGCTGTCGTACGGATTCTTTCCATGCATAAAATAATCGGTTGAAGTGGCGGCATATCCTCCGCTTGCATCACTCAGTCGCATGTGTAACAAGTGCCCGCCATACGAGAGTTGTCCGGCAGAGAGAGTCAAAGACGTTAGCGTATGACTGTTGTTGAGAGTCAAGTAATTTCTTTTCGTTACGTTGTCATCGAACCAGTACTCCAGTCTATTCGTTACTCCGTCAACTGTTTTCATGACATAAGAGCTTGATATAGCGCCATCGGTTGCCCTCAGGTGAAGGCGGTTCAGTCCGAAAGGCATATCGCGTACATCCAGACCGTCGAGTTCGGTAGTATCGCCGTTTTCCGTCAGGGATACCGTCTTTTTCGCTTCAAAATCGTCGTTGTACCAGTATTCCAGTTTTTTATTCCCTCCGACAGTTGTTTTAAAAACATAGTCGCTGTGCACGATTCCGTCTATTGTCCGGAAGTGGACTGTGTTTAATCCCAAGGGTATATCCTCGGTATCCAGATCAGCCGTCATGGTATTCTGTTCTGTTGTTACTAAGGGTATTTCCTTTTTTGCCTCAAAATCATCGTTGTACCAGTATTCCAATTTAAAGTCTGCTCCTACAAGCGTTTTTATCGCAAAACAGCTGCTGACGCCTCCGCCCATCGCTCTGACATGAACGCTGTTTAATCCCAAAGGCATATCTTCGGCGTCCAGCAAAGTATTCAGCGTAACATCCGGTTCGTCGGGTATCGTCAATTCTTTTTTTGAAGCGTAATCGTCGTTGTACCAGTACTCCAGTTTTTTATTTTCTCCGGTAGCCGTTTTCAATATATAATCGGTATGTACGATTCCGTCTATTGTTCGGAAATGTACGCTGTTTAATCCCACAGGGATACCGTCCGTATCCAGTTCGTAAGTTATCAGAGTATCCTGACCTGTTGCTAAGGGTATTTCTTTGCGCGATTCATAATTGTTGTTGTACCAGTATTCCAGTTTATAGTCCGCTTTGATAATCGCTTTCAGGACATAGCTGCTGCTGATGTTTTCGCCCATTGCACGGAAATGAACACGGTTCAATCCCAAAGGCATATCTTCGGCGTCCAGCAAAGTATTCAGCGTCACATCCTGCATACTGTTTGCGGGCAATTCTTTTTTCGAACCGTAATCGTCGTTATACCAGTATTCGATTTTTGCATCCGCCCCCAAAGGAGATTTGAAAAAAGCGCCCGAAGTAATACCGCTGTAGCTTCCGTCGGTATTTTTTACCCGCAAATGCCAATGATGTAAGCCGTTGGACAGATGACCGGCGCTCAGTTCGCTGATGTTTGCACTGCTGCCGCTGATGCTTTGCGTTACCCGCCCGGCAAAGTTATCGTCGAACCAGTATTCGTATTGCGACAGCTGGGCATTGACAATACCGAAGCAAAACATCAATCCGAAGGCAAGATAACATTTCAGTTTCATAATGAAAATCTTTGATTATTCTGCTTTTGCTTTTATCTGCAACTGTATTGGCAGCTTTCCGTTTTCATCCGTACGGTCTGCTACCGACTTGAATACAATGCGATGAATGGGCGGCAATGCCGAATCTTTAAATCCCGTACCTCCGTAAATCCCGATATCCGTTCCGTCCGAAGCGACTCCCTTACCGGTATTCCCTTTCAGATGATAGTTGGAAGTGGGACTGACGCCATTGTTCGGTCCTTCCAGAATTTCCGCCCAGTCGGTAACAACCACACAATTGTCGCCTACCGAACCTGTTGACATGTTATGGCTTGTAACGGAACTGGAAAAGTTGCCATTCAGGAAAATATTGTCTTTCACCTGTGAGTTCGACGCTCCGCCGCCACCGGTGATTACGTTGTGATTGACCACGCCGCCATTGATGTTGCCTGCCGAGTTCAAAATATTATTGGTAAATGCGACAGAGCTGCCGCCACCGTTAGAACCTCCTCTCAAATAATTCTGGTTGATTTGTATGCGCTGGCAGTTACTGTTCCTTACTTCAACGGCATTGGCGTTGCAGTAGCGAACCAGAAGGGTGTTAACCGCTTGACTGCCGGTCCCAATGTAGATGTTGCCGCTCAAATAAATTCCCATTACGGCACTGCCGTCTGAACCGCCTTCAAAAAAAAGATTGCCGCTTACTATTGTGTTTTTGTCCGCATGGTCGTTGTCCGGACGATGACCGATGCCAATGATGGTCAGCTTCTTTGTAATTTTGGCAGAGTCGTTGATTTGAAACCCGCCGCCCGAAAGATAAATACTGCTTCCGCCGCTCGCCTCCTGTATGGCGCGATTAAGGTCGGTGTATAAAGCAGTCACATTTTGCGAACTCACTACCGCTATCTGTTGTGCATAACCCATTTCCATAGCTGCTACGGTAAAAAGGACTGAAAGAATTATCTTTTTCATTTTACTGTTCTTTTATTGGAATGATTACTGCGCTTTTACCTGAATTTGCACCTTTAAGTTGCCGTTTTCATCTGTCTGTTCGGCTACTTTTTTGTTTGTGATGCGGGGAATGGGAGGCAATGCTGCATCGCTGAAGCCCGAACCGCCATATATGCCTACATCAGTGCCGTCGGTAGCCTCGTTTTTGCCTTGTGTTCCTTTAAGATGGTAGTTGCAGACAGGATTAACGCCGGTAATGGGTCCTTCAAAAATATCTTCCCAGTCTCCTACTATTTTTATAGTGCCATAGCTTTCATCTCCCCAAACTATATTAAGCATGTTGTTACTAATGATGCAATTGCCTCCAGAATGGATACTACTCGGATCTACCAAAATATTGTTAGATATTTTAGAATTTGATACATTGCGGAAAGCATAACTCGAATAAGGCCACTGATAATGATAGTGCCTAACCACATTATGATCTATTACTCCACCATTCACATCTACAATAGAGTGTAATACATTATTTGTAAAACTTACTGTAC
>JAITBC010000287.1 GCA_031283785.1 Tannerella sp.
AAACTGTTCGATATCGTTACGCCGGATAATGCTTATTTCGGGGAAAAAGACTTTCAGCAAATAGCCGTTATCCGCGAAATGGTCAGTCAACTCAATTTGCATGTTAATATTATCGCATGTCCCATTATACGCGAAAAAGACGGGCTTGCCATGAGTAGCCGTAACGTGCGCCTGACAGCCGAACAACGTCAAATTGCTCCTGCAATTGCCCGTACTTTAAAAGAAAGTACTACCTTTGTGCCGGAAAAAAACGTCAAAGAGGTTGAAGATTGGGTCGTAAACACGCTTAATCACATATCTCCACTGCATGTTGAATACTATGAAATTGTAGACGGCAGCACATTGCAGCCGGTAAAAAACTGGAGCGACACGAGCGAACCGGTAGGCTGCATAACGGTATTCTGCGGCGATGTAAGACTGATTGATAATATAAAATACTGAATTAAATATGACTATTGAAGTTTTGAAATCAAAAATTCACCGGGTAACGGTGACGGATGCAAATCTTAATTATATAGGCAGCGTAACGATAGATGAAGACCTCATGAATGCCGCCAACATCATCGAATTTGAGAAAGTCCACGTGTTGGACAATAACAACGGCGAACGTTTCGAAACATACGTCATAAAGGGCGAACGCGGCTCCGGCATTATCTGCTTGAACGGGGCGGCGGCGCGAAGGGTGCAACCGGGCGATATTATCATCATTGTTTCTTATGCGCAAATGGATTTTGAAGATGCTAAAAAATTCAAACCGACAATCATTTTTCCCGATACGACAAGTAACAAATTAGTATAAAACAATCAACCGGATAACAGGCAAGCCGCTATAATATGAGGTTGTTCAAAAAATCCGCCATCTTTTTTAAACAACATCCTATTCCTCAATGTGAATGATGCAAAAGGACATAAAAAAATATACGAACAAACATATCTGGAACATAAGTTTTCCGATTATCGTCGGATTGCTTGCACAGAATATAATAAATGTCACCGATACGGCATTCCTTGGCCGCGTAGGAGAAGTCGAACTCGGTGCATCCGCCATGGGCGGCCTGTATTACATATGTCTTTTTACAGTATTTTTCGGATTCAGCACCGGCGCACAGATAATAATAGGCCGTCGAAACGGTGAAACGAACCTTACCGCGATCGGCCCTGTAATGATCCAGGGCTTTTTTTTCCTCCTGATTTTGGCAATCATTCTTTTCGGGTTATCATGTTTTTATGCAGGCAAGATGATGCGCATCTTGATATCGTCGGAAGTTATATGGGAAGCAACCGTTATTTT
Organism: Tannerella sp.; assembly: GCA_031283785.1. The sequence goes on from JAITBC010000287.1 coordinate 1,292, forward strand.
TCTGAAATGGCGTACCGTCGGATTCTTTTTTGACGTCTTCAACGTCATGTTCCGCGCCTTCTATGTAGGAATAACAAAGACACGGATTCTTACGGTAAACGCCCTTGTTATGGCCATAACAAATATCGGCCTCGACTACGTGCTGATATTCGGGAAATTAGGCGCCCCGGAAATGGGCATCGAAGGTGCGGCAATAGCCTCCGTCATATCGGAATTTGCATCTACCCTGTTTTTCGTAATTTATACAATGCTCACGATCAACCGAAAAAAATACGGACTTACACGTTTCCGATCTATCGACCTCCGATTACTGAAACAAGTCCTCGGAATATCCGTATATACGATGTTTCAATATTTTATTTCGATGAGTACATTCCTGCTGTTCTTTGTCACCATAGAGCGACAAGGACAACATTCGCTCGCCATCGCCAATATTGTGCGAAGCATCTACATCGTTATGTTCATACCCCTTAATGCCCTTTCGGCAACATCAATCACTATTGTCAGCAATATCATAGGAGAAGGAAAGACAGGCGAAGTAATGCCGCTCATACGACGCATATCGCTACTTTCGTTCACCATCATGTCTGTATGCGTACTGTTGCTCTGCATCTTTCCCCGTGCCGTCCTGTCGGTCTACACAAATGACATTTCGCTGATAAACGGATCCGTACTATCTGTTTATATGATATCTGCAGCGCTTATCATAAATTCTATCGGATGCGTATTTTTCAACAGCATTTCCGGCACGGGAAATACAAAATCCGCATTGATACTCGAATCCGGCGTTCTAATATTATATATCATGTATATCTATCTGGCCGGAATATTTTTTGAACTCCCCATACATATATGCTTCGGCGCAGAAATCATATATTTTGCCGGACTTCTTATCGGAAGCACAGCCTATATGCGTTTTGCAGACTGGCAAAAGAAAAAGATTTGAATCATCCTTCCAGGGGCAGCGGTTCAAGCTCTTTCGGGTAGTGGTTCAACACAGAAAATGCAACCTACAACCATTCTTTCATGAAGCCGTCCATTTCTTCCGCATGTTCTTCCAGGCTTTGCAGGAATCTGAACTGTGCTTTTGTACGTTGCAGGTTATGCTGGGGATGACGTATCTTATAATAGGTGTCGCCGTTGATATAATCGGTGAAAAAGCGTACGGTCTGCATATAGGTGAGTAATCGTCCGCCATACGGAAGCATGCTTATTTCGAGCGGGGTGAGGAATGATTGGGCGGTTTCCATATAACCGCGTGTATAAGCTTTGAATATTTCCATATTGACGTTTACGTTGTCCAAGTCAGTATCGTCTTCCGCGCCGGTGTTTGCTCCCGTACGAATGAAATCACCGATATCGGAAAGCACATATCCCGGCATTACCGTATCCAGATCAATGACACATAACACTTTCCCGCTTGCGTCATCGAACAGGATATTGTTCACCTTTGTGTCGCAATGATTTATGCGTTTTTTCAGTTTACCCTCACGGTGCAGTTTTTCCTGAATACACATTTCTTCCGCACGTTTTTCAATTTCTTCAGCGAGTTCCGTTACACTTTCCAGCCGTCCTGCGACATTCGCTTCCAAGGCATCGTGGAATTGCCGCAAACGAAATTCCATATTGTGAAAGTTTGGAATTGTCTCTCCAAGCGTGCCTCCGGGAATATCTGCGAGCATCGACTGAAAGTCTCCAAAAGCCTTTCCGGCTTCGTACGACAATTCCGGGGTGATTTCTTCCGGACTTATGCTGCCGGGAATCATCAGGCATACGCGCCAGTAATTTTCACCGTCATGATAATATGATTTACCGTCTTTTGCCGGTAAAAGTGTAAGAACTTTACGGTTGATATCAGTTTCGTTCCGTTCTTCCAGTTTCTTTCTAATATGCGATGCTACTGTCCGTATGTTATTCTGCAACATATCCACATTTGTAAAAATATGGTGATTGATACGTTGTAATATATATTTCGCAACGCCGGACACCGTTGTTACTTTCAATGTATCATTAATATGTCCGTTGCCGAACGGTATTACTTCAGCTGCATTTTCTTCCAACTCGAAATGTGATAAGATCTGTAAATAAACATCATTAGTCATGGTTCTCTATTATTGTATTGTTAGTATCCGCTGCAAATATAGCGCAAATCAAGCGCAATACAAAATGTATCCGTGTAATTGCATATAATGCAAGGCTAAAATCCGCAGTTTATATTTTCCCATGATATTTTATATTAAACTATAATTTCCTTTCTCGGCAATGTCAATGTAATATCATACAAATACCCGCAAAATAATACATTAAGAATGTAATAAAAACAATCTCCGGCGCATGTGGACAAAATTCTATCTTTTTGTACAATTTTATATTCCATATTCAATTTTATTTATGTCCCTTTGCAGTTCATTAATCAACGAATATATAATTCAAGCCACATTTTATAATTTTATAAATTGATATTTATGGAAAACAACGAAAAAAAAAGGAAAAGGCTCGACCCGGGCATTATTTTGTCGCGACTGATGTTTACTGCCTTGTTCTCATTAGTAGCTATCGCGGCTTTTGCACAAGGTAAAACACTGACAGGAGTTGTTCTTGACGAAACAGGCGAACCGGTAACGGGAGCCAATGTAGTAGTAGTCGGAACGACTAACGGAATCATTACAGATATTGACGGTAATTTCAAATTATCGAATGTAGACGATAACGCGAAAATCAGAGTCAGCTATGTCGGATATATGACACAGGATGTACCGGTAGCAGGAAAAACGCATTT
>JAITBC010000343.1 GCA_031283785.1 Tannerella sp.
GCAATTGAGGAAATTGCGAGAAACCATAAAATAATTTTTAGGGAGGTTTGACTTATGGATGATTTTTTAGATAGCTTGTCTCCGGATGATTATTTGGACGACAGAGTAATAATTTCTGATTATATAAAAAATATGTCAAGCGAAGAAAGAGAAAGATTAACTGCTTATTTCGATAAAATGTCCGCAAAAGAAGCAAACATTGAATACAGACGCCTTGAAAGAGAATACAACGAACGCAAAAGAAAACAGGAAAAAATAAAATCGGTCACTGCCTGACGCGGTACGCACGCCCATCCGCGTTCCGCCGTCTGAGGACAAACACGAATGGTTAATCCCACTCATACGTGATGCAACACGTACAACGGATGCGGAACGGGAAGACTACTCTTAGTGCTTGAGGTGCATTGCAGTACGCTTTTTAGGTTATAAAAAAACAAAAGCAGAGGACTACTTTTGTTTCATTGTTTTGGTTCAGCGCGGTTTCTGCATCAAATTTTTCAGTGCTTTTCTGTGCAAATTTTTTATCGTTCCCGGCGCGTAATTAATTCTATCCCGACTCAAAAACCGCTCGCTTTCCACGCCTCCTCAATCCCAAAATCCAACTTTTCCAAAGAGTTCACACTCTCTACGTCACTATCTTTGAATTTCTTCCCGTTAGTGTCACGGTTAGTGTTTTTGTTCTTTACTTTTGCCTTTGTAATGCCGTTTGTTCGCTGTCGGGAAGGGTTTATAACAACTCCAAAATGTGCGAAGCCTAATGTGTAAGTCATTTCTGCAAAAAAGCTGAAGCTGTCGGCGCAAGCAGTCTTCCCGGCTTCAAGGCGGCGAACTGCCGCCTGTGGTCGTATCAGCACAGACAGCGAGGAAACGCTTAACAGCTGCGAGGAACAGGTCAGATTTTACACTGATTACACCAAGAGTCGTGCCGAACGGGACTTCGTTCGGGTCTGTACGGATGTAGTGATAACTTATCGACAAATCATAAATTACATAAAAAAGACCGCAACCACGGCGTTTTGCCAAGTTGCGGTTTTTTAGGGGTATTCATTTTATGAAATCAAAGGTAGAAATCATTTGTACCTTCAGCCAAAAAAGATGATTTATCGCCATTGCCTTTTGTAACTGTTTTTGATCTTGATACTACCTCAGAATCAGCCGCAATGATATTGTAACGATTACTTGTTATGTGATGACCTACCGCAAGTATTAGCACAAACACAGGCTCACTGCCGCCATTTCCGTCATTGCGTGTATAGAAAACTGTAAAGTCACCTCCGTGTACTGTTTGGTGCAATAATAAATCTAAATCTATCTTCGCCCCGTTACAGGTGTATCCGGAGTTCAGTATGTTGTTTGCCAACGTATCACATTTCCCCTTATCCGAAATGTAAAAGTTAAGAAAATAAGATATATTTGCTCTCAAATTAACCGGCTTCCTGCCGAACTTTGTATACTCATATCCCGAAAACGAATTAGTGCCTTTATCGAATGTTTTCATTTTTGCATTCCCTTTATGCCAAAAGCGTCTGCACTTGCTTAAATAAACCTGCGGGCAACTCGGAAGCACACGCCGATAACCGGTTTATAAAAATTCTGTCTAATGACGCGATTTTGTCAGTCGATACGACAATTAAAATCTCAAACTGTTGGCAGTTCGTTGCGTCATTCCAATGCAAATCGTTCTTCACAGTTGACATCTCATTTCGGAATTCTTGAAACGCCACTATAATGTTGTTGATTAAAGTTATCAGTTCACCGAGAGATGCTCCGACCTTTTGGAGTGCATCGTTTTCCATTCGGATAAGTTCGATTTTGCTCAGAAGATTCAAGTATTGCGATTTTTTACCGTGATACTCTAAACGCGTATTGTTTAACCAATTGTTAAGTTGATTCCAATTCCTTAAAAGCTGATTGTAATTTTCAACCATACGATTGGTGTCAGAAACGTATTTAATCCCGTAAAATGGGATATATTGTTCTCCGCTGTTTTGCCGGCTTTTGATGGTACTACTAAGACTGTAGAGTTCTTGACTTCCGCTGTTTCTATTGTTGTCTTTTTTCTCATAGTCGTCTATAAAAACCTTTAAGGCTTTGCTTTCGACCTCAAACTTGTCCCGTTCATTTTTGTTGCTCCGAATTTTGGCGGCTGCCTCCGATTTTTTGTCCGCCTTATCAGCGCCACAGTTTTCAAATAATTCCCGTGCCTTTTGATGGGTTTTAATTATAGCATCACAATCCGTGATAAGCTCATCCACACGCATTAATAATTCATCTAATTCACCGGCACGATTTGGTTTGGGAGTATCCGAGGGGGTGTCATAAAATTTCATTGTTACGCTTGGTACTTGTGAATTGATACCGAGTCAGTTTTTAAGTACAGACGCATTTTTTATAAAAGCTTGAGTATTCATAATTTTCTCCTTTTTGTTATTTTGATAAAGTTTTACTGCACGCTATGGATATCTTCTATCATTTTGTCTCTTGCTTTCTCAGCAAGTGCGACACGTTTTTTGAACTCCTCACTTCTGCTTTGGGAGGAGAGCAGCGTTGCGCCGAGTTTCGATTCCAAATATTCTGCCAATTCCCGTGCAATTGTCCAATGCTCCTTGCCGCTTGATTCGGGACGAGTTAAAGAAATTTTTAAGGTGTCATTTGCATTGACCGAAGCGTTATAATACGCATCGCACACGAGATACAATGCCTGCCACTGGCATTCCATAATAAACCAGGTTTTTCCGAACTTTTTACTGGTCGTAACAAAGTTTGCAATTTCTGCGGCATTGCTGACTCCCACTCTGTTCGTAAGTTCATCAATTGTAGTGTCACCGGCGAGGTTTTTGCAGGTTATTTCGATTGCCTCCCAAAAATGAGACAAGTCGGAAAGAGTAACGGCGACAGTTGACAAGCAAGTGATTGCCAGTTTGAGCGAATTGATGACAACCATCAAATCAACGTCTTCAAGCGTACCGTTTTTGATTTTTCCGGTAAACTCGGTAATCTTGGCAAGGTTTTGAGTATTTTT
>JAITBC010000388.1 GCA_031283785.1 Tannerella sp.
CAGGTCAGAATCGTGGTGTGTTCCGTTCCGATATAAAATGGGGGACGGCGCAGCATAAATTTTACGTTTATTATCCATGGAAGGAGGGCGTCGAATCGGCTGCCGCGTTGAGACATACCATACAAAGGATTCAGACGCAGAAGGGGAACAGCAGCATGCATATCGGGAAAAACGCCTTTATGTTTGCCCGTTCGAGCGGAGTTGTGCCGGCCTCCGGCGATATTGCGCTGGATTTTACTCATACGGCGTGTGTCTTTGAGATAAGTTTTAAATCCGACTATCCGGAAGTATACGGCAAACCGTTGACAAAAGTAGTTCTTAAAGCGAGCAACGGGGCGACGTTATCGGGCGATTTTACATTAGATATCACAAAAATGTACGGTACGGAGAATATGCCCGGTTTCTCGAACGACAGCAAAAGCGACTCGGTCATATTGAACATTGAAAACGCATATATGCCGGATAATTCTACGGATAGCCTGAGAGCCTATCTTGTGGTTAACCCCGCATATATGGATAAGGCAATTATAACGTATACGGTGGGCGGGGTAGAATATACACTGACAAAAAATGTAGCAAGGCAATTGAAGGCGCAAAGCGTATATAAAATTATGGCAAAAGTGGATTATAGCGAGCTAAGCGTTACTCCGCATATTCTTTATCTTTCTCCGACGAATCCCTCCGGGACGATTACGGTTAAGAGTACGCATCCATGGATTTTTGACCAGGCCGGTTGCGCCGTGGCGAAATCTAACCATGTCGGAGGAGACGCGGGAGAAGTGCCTCTACAGTTAGAAAGAAAAACATCGCTTACCGATTTTACGGTATTTGGTAATGGTACCGCAACGATAAAAACGGAAGGGGAAAATCCGAAATATGCCTCCGTAAGAATTGAAAACCTCTTTTTGTCCGTACCGGATGAACTGTATATAGGAAATCCGGTTGGCCCCGATACGACGGTATATATTCCGGATATTGTAGCTTTCGGAGGCAATGCAAGGTATGTCGTAGAAGGTTTCACCGGCGATTGGATACAGTCAATGGAATACCACGAGATCAGCGGCAAGTTGAAAGCTAAAGTATTGCATAACAGTACGAATACCGACCGTCCCGGTAGCATTACGATACATCATATAGACGATCCGTCATACAAGGTGACGGTACAGCTTCTTCAAAATGAATTTGTTTATGTACCGGAATTTAAGTTTTTTGTATTGGACGTACAATGGTGTAAAAGAACCTCTCTTGATGTGGATATTGCATTTTTGTTTGAAAATAATAATCCGGTAACGCCGTTTGAAGATTTGCCGGTAGGGTGGGGATCTTTATATAGTGATGTACATCTGACACACAAGCCGGCAAACGCATCGCAAATAATTGCAAGCACAAGCAGTAATTCGTATGTGAAATATATAACGGTTAGACGAGATACTGTTAATCTGTTAAATTGGGGCGGGGATGCTACGCAGGGTCAGGGTGAGACAGTATATTTTGATGCGGAAGCATTTCATGGTGCAACAGATGTTCCGCGTTATCTGAATCTTGGACTTTATTTGACATGGTATAATCATGGTCAGGATGAGCATTGGACGGTGCGCGTGACGCTTAGTTGTTATAGAGGAGGGACTATGGTTAAGTATTCATCTATTTCCGGTCAGACGCCAACGAATTATCGAAATGAGGGCGGTGAATTGGTACATAGTCAGTCGTTCTTTATAGACTTATACCATGGAATAGTTCGATCTCCGACTACTTTTAAGACTAATTTCACTTACGCTGCGGCGATTACGTATGACCGAATAACGCATTACGGCATTATGCGCGAGACAGATCCGACACGCCCGAAATGGAGTCCTAATCGTCCCTTATGTAGTAACAATACGGATGTGTATTCTACTCCGATATCGGAAGAAGAAGTGAAAAGAATAGAGAATGCAAAAAAGAAAGCTGCATCCCAAATTTTTTAATTGAAAGCAATTAAGTAAAAAAATAGTCGCGGGTGTATTATTAGCTTGATTTTTTTAAAATAAAAATCGCAGGGAAGAAGGAATATCATCTTATTTTGAATGATATTCCTTTCTTTTCGTTTTCAGAGGGGCAGCTTTCACAATAGCCTTATCCCGACCGCCGCCCCCTTTCCCTCCTGCGTTCGTCAAACCATATTAAAGCCCGCCACACTACCGGTACCGATTGCGCTGAAAGCCACGATTGTAGTTGACGATCCCGGCAGCGTATCGGCAGTAGCCCCGTCGGTCGTAAAAACCCCCGTTCCGTACTGCGCCCGGTTACCTTCGCGCATTGAAAATGAAGGGGGGAGATGATAGTTAAAAACATTGAAATAGCTCGGCTTATTTTGCGTTACTCCCGGCGTGCATTATCTTTGCGGAAAAAAACCTTAGCGGATAATTATTTATTATAAATCATATAAGGCATGAAAACAAATCGGAGAGATTTTATTAAAACGATGGGAGGGCTTGCCCTGTTTACAGTTGTACCTCGCCGGGTACTTGGAATGGGATATGTAGCCCCAAGCGATCAGTTGACGAAAGGTATTATCGGCGTCGGAGGGATGGGGCGCGGACATTTGAACTATGGCGGCACACGACTTGTCGCCATATGTGATGTGGATAAAAAGCATCTTGCACTGGGGCAGGCGCTTGTGCCGGAGAAAATTGCGGAATATCATGATTTCAGGGAACTGATACTCGACCCGAATGTCGATATCGTACATATTGCGACCCCTCCGCACTGGCACGGCATCATGTCGGTCGAAGCGGCGAAGGCGGGGAAAGATATATGGTGCGAGAAACCGATGACCCGTACGATCGGCGAAGGGAAACGTGTCATGGAAGCCGTCAAACGCTACGGGAACATCTTCCGCCTGAATACATGGTTCCGTTTTGCGGATACATTTTACGGCCTCGGCACGCCGGTGAAACCGTTAAAGAAACTGGTGCAGAGCGGTATGCTCGGATGGCCGCTGAAAGTTACGATAAGCGGTTATACAGGCTTTGACTGGAAGTTTTATTGGGTAGGGAAAGAAAACCTGACGCCCGAACAGATACCACAGGAACTTGATTATGATATGTGGCTCGGACCGGCGCCGCACAAACCTTATAATCCTCACCGCGTGCACCAGACCTTCCGGGGATACTGGGATTATGACGGAGGAGGACTTGGCGATATGGGACAGCATTATATCGACCCCGTACAGTATATCCTGGGGAAAGATGAGACAAGCCCGGTGAAAGTCGAAGTCGACGCGCCGCAGCAACATCCCGACGCCGTAGGTACATGGCGTTCGATAACCTATACGTATGAAGACGGGTGCCGGATCGTATTGTGGGGAGGCGATTACGGCGACCCCAATACGCCGTATATAGCGGGACCGAAAGGGAATGTCTATAAAAATTTTGTTTGCGATATACCCGATTGGGAGAAGAAACTGGCCGATTATCCGGATCCCGTGCAACAACAGGTTGATTTTATGGAATGTGTGAGAACGCGCCGGCCGTTTGCGCTCAACGAACGAAACGGATTCCGTTCGGCCACCATCGTTAATATGGGCGCCGTTGCCCTACGGTTAAACCGGACGCTCGAATTTGACCCGGTAAAACTGCTGTTTATCAATGACGAAGCAGCCAACAGCCTGATAGATCAACCGGCGAGAGCCCCCTGGAATATTTAAAAATCCGTGATTCGTAATATAAACAATTTTACTGTAAATAGATAATCGTATGGAAAAATATATTTTTAAAGTATTACTTTGCGTCTTTTTGTTCTGTCCCGGTATTATAATGGCGCAGACGACGCCGGCCAACCGTACGGCCGCGACGATCGTTGCCGATGTGTTGGCGAAGCTTCCGGCCGATAAGCAATCGATGTATGACGAATGTATGGAAGAGCTTTGTTCTGCGGGAACGGAGGGCGTCAAAAGCCTTGTGGCGATGATGCATCCTCCCGGTAAAGGCGATAACGCGTCCGTAGAATATGCCTTGAACGGGTTGGCCGCTTACGCTTCCGGTGATGAAGCGTTGAGGAGTAAGATGGAACAGGCTTTTATTGAAGCCTTCGACACGACGGAAGAACGCGAAACAAAGGCCTTTATCATACGCCTCCTGGCAGTGGTTGGTTCGGAAGCAAGCATAAATAAGCTGTCGGTCTATCTGACGAATGACGACTTTAGCGCCCCTTCGGCATATACTATCGCATCTATCGGCGGCGAGGCGGCCGGCAAAACGTTGCAGATGAGCCTGATGAGGCGTAATGCCTGTTCCCGGGAGGCGCTGTGCAATATTATTCAGGCATTGGGAGAAGTAGGGCCGGCGAAGGGGACGGAAGATTTGTTGAGGACGATGCTGCCGGCGGGTGATATGGAAACAAAGGCGGTTGTCCTTAAAGCTCTCGGCAGGACGGGAAGCAAAGCGTCGCTTCCGGATCTGACGGCAAGCGTGGCCGCAGCAGGGTATAAATATGAGTTGACGGGCGCCGCAGATGCCTGTATACGGTTGATAAAACGGGTATATGAACAGGGCGATACGAAAGAAGCAGCTTCGGCAGCCAAAAATCTTCTTAGTAATGCAACAAAAGCCGGTTCGACGCAAATGCGTATTGCCGCGCTCGAAATCCTGTTTCTGACGCAGGCCGATAAGATAAAAACGCTTAAGGCGGCATTGAACGATCGTGACAGGTCCTATCGGAACGCCGCGCTGACGTATGCATCCTGCTATGCGGATAATGCAATGTATGCCGAGTTGTTCAAAATATTGCCGAAAGCCGGGAATGCGGAAAAAACGGATATTTTGAACTGGATCGGAAGCGAAGCGCAGACGCCGGCTAAAAAAGAAATACTTAAGACAATAGAAGCCGGCATCGAAAAAACAGGTACACAGGTATTGATACAACTGTTGGACAATTCCGATTTTGAAGTGAAACAGGCCGCTGCATTTGCACTTGCCGGGATTGGAAACGAGGAGGCCGTTCCGGCGCTTACCGGCCTGCTGAAAAGCGAAGATGCCCGGACGATTGCACTGGCAAAGCTCGAGATATCTTCTTTCAACGGCAATGTATCGCCTTCGTTAGCGAAAGTGATGGCTTCGGCCTCCGACGCGGGAAAAACGGCGGCGCTGGAGTTGCTCGCTTTACGTAAAGCAAACGCATACTTTAACGTAGCGCTTGAACAGACGAGGAGTTCTTCTCCACAAGTGAGAGATGCGGCTTATAATGTATTGAAAGATGTTGTCTCGGAAAAAGATCTTATCACCCTCTGCGGTTTGCTGGAGAGTTCAGTCCCTGCTTTTGAGAAACCGTTGCAGCAGGCCGTTATTTCCGCAATAGCCGCCATGCCGCCGGCAACGAAGGCCGAAGTTATTACGCGGCGTATGCTGCAGGCCGGCGAGTCGAAAAAATATTTGTATTATCCGATATTATCAACTACCGGCGACCGGGATGCGCTGGAATTAATTGTAAAAGGTTTTAAGACGGAAAGCCGTCCGGCGAAAGATGCTGCATTCGAGGCTTTACTTGCCTGGAAAGGTTTTGAGGTGGAAGAACCTCTGTATGATATATGTAAAGATGATCCCGGCCCTTCATATTCCACACGCGCGCTGGATGCTTATATATCGTTAGCTTCCGATGTGAAAATGACGGGCGATAATCGCCTGATATTTTTGCGTAAGGCGATGGAAGCGGCAAAAACGAACGAACAGAAAAATAAAATATTAAAGAATATCGGGAATACGGGGACATACCTGGCGCTGTTGTACGCGGGAGAGTTTCTGGATGACGGATCGTTGAAGGAAAATGCGGCGCAGGCGGTGATGACGATTGCGCTTGCAAATAAGGCGTATACGGGGGAAAATGTGAAGGAACTGTTGAGCAGGGCGGCTGTCGCTTTGAATAATCCGGACGCGGACTATCAGCGTCAGGCTATCGGTAAACATTTGAACGGGATGCCGGAAGAGACGGGGTTCGTAGTCCTGTTCAACGGGAAAGACCTGACGGGATGGAAAGGGCTGGTTGCAAACCCCGTCGAACGTGCCGGGATGAAGCCGGCGGCGTTGAAAAGCGCTCAGGCAAAAGCCGACGAAGCAATGCGCTCCGGCTGGTCGGCGGTCGGCGGAGAGCTTGTTTTCAACGGGAAAGGCGATAATATCTGTACGGACAGGCAGTATGGCGATTTTGAAATGTATGTCGACTGGAAGCTCGACCCCGCAGGACAGGATGCCGATGCAGGCATATATCTGCGCGGTACGCCGCAGGTTCAGGTTTGGGATACTTCGCGGGTGAACGTGGGAGCGCAGGTCGGCTCCGGAGGATTGTACAATAATAAGGCGAATACGAGTAAGCCGCTTCTGGTAGCCGATAATAAACTGGGAGAGTGGAATACGTTTTATATAAAAATGGTCGGGGACCGTGTTACGGTTAAATTAAACGGGACGCTCGTCGTCGATAATGTGATCATGGAAAATTACTGGGATCGTTCGCAACCGATTCCTCCGGTCGAACAAATAGAACTTCAGGCGCATGGCAGTAAAGTATCTTACCGCAATATATATGTGAAGGAGCTGGCGCGACCGGAGCCGTTTCAACTTTCGGCAGAAGAGAGGAAAGAAGGATTCAAAATTCTTTTTGACGGGACGAACATGCACGAATGGACAGGCAACCTTGTTGACTACAAATCGGAAGACGGTTGTATATCGCTTTCGACGGATACGAAGTTCGGCGGTAATCTTTATACAAAAAAGGAATATGCCGATTTTATTTTCCGATTCGAATTTCAGTTGACGCCTGCCGCGAATAACGGCGTTGGCATACGCACGCCGCTCGAAGGCGACGCCGCTTATGCAGGTATGGAGCTTCAGATACTTGACAGTGAGCATCCCGTATATAAAGATCTGGCAGTGTATCAGTATCATGGTTCCGTTTACGGCGTTATCCCGGCAAAACGCGGTTATCTGAAGCCTGTGGGAGAATGGAATACGCAGGAGATCATGGCTGACGGGAATCATATCCGCGTTACACTCAACGGTACGGTAATACTCGACGGCGACATTAAAGAAACGGCGAAAAACGGTACGGTAGATAAAAGAGAACATCCCGGATTATTTAATAAATCCGGCCATATCGGCTTTTTAGGTCATGGCTCGGCTTTGAAGTTTCGTAACATACGTATCAAAGAGTTGAAATAATTACCGAAATATTTGGATTTTAATGATGAATATAATTACCTTTGCAAATAAATTTATATAAAATAGACAAAGATGAAGAAGATATTGTTATTCGGGGCAGCAATATGCTGTGTATTTGTGTTGGGATCCTGCAAATCAAAAAGCAGCGCATATAAGACTGCCTACGAGCAGGCTAAGTCAAAAGACAACGTATGGCAAGAGGAAGAAGAGGAAGATGACAGTGAGGTGTTGACGACGGAAGAGATCTCATATGAATCCGTTAAACAGGAAAAGGTTAAACCGGCATCCGGCGAGGATGCAACGAGCCTTAAGCGGTATTCCGTAGTAATAGGCAGTTTTAAGAACAGGACGAACGCCTATTCCCTGAAAGAGCGTATGATAGATGAAGGTTACAGGTCTGTCGTTGCGGAAAACGATTTTGGAATGTTGCGTGTTATTGTTGCGAGTTTTGACAGTAAAGCCGACGCCGTGAGAAGCCGCGACGCCCTCAAATCAAAATATGCTCCAAACTTCCATGACGCCTGGATTTTGGAACGTCAGTACTGATTTCCGGAGGGGAATATAATATCTAAAAGGATGCCTCTTTTCAGGAAGAAGCATCCTTTTTTTTATACGGTGGGACGGCGTATGCATCGATCCCTTATATAAACGCCGCGTGCGTCGAACAGTTATAATTTAAAAACAAGAAATTATGCGTATCGAACAAAATTATTCGCTGGAACGTCATAATACGTTTCATATCCCTGCTAAAACCCGATGGTTTATGGAGTATGACGACGAAGACGAACTGACCCGGATTCTGAAGGACGAATATTTTCAGGAATGTCGGACATTACATATCGGCGAAGGCAGTAACCTTTTATTTATAAATGATTTCAATGGAATAATTCTTCATTCCGCCATAAAAGGCATTTCGCTTACGGAAGAAACGCCCGAGTCGGTTTTATTACGGGTTGGCGCGGCCGAACGCTGGGATGATGTTGTAGCTTACGCCGTTTCGAAAGGATGGGGCGGGATAGAGAACCTTTCAGGTATACCCGGCGAGACGGGGGCGGCTGCCGTACAGAACATCGGCGCATACGGCGCGGAAATAAAAGATGTGATTGAGACGGTGGAGGCATACAACCGGTTGACGTTCGGAAAGCATATTTTCACGAACGGGGAATGTCGTTATTGTTACCGGCATAGTTTCTTTAAAGAAGAGGATCATGACCCTTATATCGTGACGCACGTGAACCTGCGTTTACAGAAAAAAACCGGATATAAACTTGACTACGGGAATCTGCGTGACGCATTGGAGGATCGTGAGATATCGCTGCCGTCGGTCAGGGATGCCGTTATCAGTGTGCGCCGCGAGAGATTGCCTGATCCGGGAGAGTTTGGCAACGCCGGCAGTTTTTTTATGAATCCGGTACTTTCGGGTACGCAATTTGAGGCGTTGAAAGGGAAATATCCGGGAATACAGGCGTATCCGCTGTCTGATGGGCGCGTCAAAATTTCTGCCGGATGGCTTATCGAAAAATGTGGCTTCAAAGGTAAAAGACAGGGAAATGCAGGCGTATACTCGAAACAGGCATTAGCGATTATAAACTGCGGCGAGGCCACCGGCAGTGAAATCGCCGCATATGCCGAAGTCATAAGCCGGGCTGTAAACGATAAGTTCGGAATTATGCTCGCCCCCGAAGTCAAGTATGTTTATTAACAACCTTACTCTTACACCATGGCGCGATGCCGCATATTTCGCATTTGGGATTGCGTGCGACGCAAACGTATCGTCCGTGCAGGATCAACCAGTGGTGGGCTTTTGCGGTAAGTCTTTCGGGGATGTATTTCATTAATTCTTTTTCCGTAGCCAACGGAGTTTTGCTGTTTGCAGTAAGCCCCGTACGGTTTGCTACACGGAAGACATGCGTATCGACGGCCATCACCGGTTTGTCGAAAACGACGGAGGCGATTACATTTGCCGTCTTGCGCCCTACGCCCGGCAGTTCCTGTAATTGACGGATGTCCGATGGGACGGCGCCTCCGAATTTTTCAACAAGTATTTTAGCCGTTCCGACAAGGTGTTTTGATTTGCTGTTCGGGTACGACACGCTTTTTATGTACTCATAGACCTCTTCCGGCATTGCTTTTGATAGCTTTTCGGGCGTAGGATAGGCTTCATATAAGGCCGGAGTAACCATATTTATGCGTTTATCGGTACATTGTGCGGATAAAATGACGGCAACCAGTAACTGGAACGGGTCACTGTAATGCAATTCCGTTTCGGCGACGGGCATATTTTTTTCAAACCATCCGATGATTCCTTTATATCGTTCTTCTTTTCTCATCTTTACGTTTCCTGTCCGTATAATATGAAGATGCCGTTATTATGCCGGGAGTGGAGTGGGGAGGGGATGCCCCGACCGGCCGGGATGTTGTCCCCCCCGTAAAATCGGGCAATATCAGTAAGCCGCCTCAAACTGGCGTAGGAAACGCTCATCGTTTTCTGAGAACAGGCGCAAATCTTTTACCCTGTATTTGAGGTTGGTAATACGTTCGATACCCATGCCGAGCGCATAACCGGAATATACGCTGCTGTCTATTCCGCAGTTGTCCAGCACGTTCGGGTCGACCATTCCGCATCCTAATATTTCTACCCAGCCGGTATGTTTGCAGAAAGGGCAACCTTTTCCTCCGCAGATATTACAGCTTATATCCATTTCCGCGCTTGGCTCCGTAAACGGGAAATACGACGGACGAAGGCGTATATTTGTTTCCGCGCCGAAGAGTTCTTTAGCAAAGAACAGCAGCACCTGTTTCAGGTCGGCAAACGAGACCTCTTTATCCACATACAATCCTTCGACCTGGTGGAAGAAACAGTGAGCGCGGTAAGATATCGCTTCGTTGCGGTAGACGCGTCCCGGGCAGATGATCCTGACAGGCGGTTGCCGCCGTTCCATGACGCGTGTCTGTACCGAAGAGGTATGCGTACGAAGCAGCACGTCCGGGTTATGACATATAAAGAACGTATCTTGCATATCGCGTGCCGGATGGTCTTCCGCAAAGTTAAGCGACGAAAACACATGCCAGTCGTCTTCTATCTCCGGTCCTTCCGCGATACTGAAGCCCAGCCTGCCGAAGATGTCGCAAATTTCTTTTTTCACAATCGAGAGAGGATGTCGCGTACCGAGCGGAACAGGATAAGCCGTACGTGTGAGGTCTATATCAATATCCGATGATTCCGAACTTCCAAAACCTTCTTTCAGTTCATTTATTTTGTTTTGCGTAAGTTCCTTTAACTCGTTAAGGTATTTACCTGTTTCGCGTTTACAGTCGGCCGCCACGTTACGGAAATCGTTCATAAGCGAGGAGACAGCGCCTTTCTTACTCAGGTATTTTATACGTAACGCCTCGACGTCGTCCGCACTTCCGGCTTTCAGTTCCCGGACTTCCTTCATCAGTTCCTTAATTTTGTCGATCATAGTCAATACGGTTTTTTAGTTTGCAAATTTACAACCCGTCTTCTCCGTTACGGCCGCCGGGAAAATGCAAATTTCGATGCAAAAGTACAAAAAAATCATTTTCAATCCGCAAAAAAACAGTTTTTAGCTTAAAAGAAAAGCATAAAAACGCGGGTAACGGATTTTTTCGTTTTGCATATGATTGCGCATATAGCAGCGCAGGCAACAGTGTTAATAGGACTTTTGAGAAAGCTGTTGTTCCGGCGACTTGTATATGGCGTCCTGAATGCGGGTGCGTATATCTAACGAGAACAGTTTCGTGTTCGTTCTTGACGGATAGGTACGGTTACTCAGGAATATGAAAAACATATTATTTACCGGATCTACCCAGAAACATGTCCCTGTGAAACCCGTATGACCGTAGACTGCCTGTGGCGTCAAAAGTCCGCACGGGGAACGGGACGGGTTCTTGGCGTCGGGTTTGTCGAATCCCAACCCGCGGCGGCTTGCCGGCGATTTGCTGCCGGTAAAGAATATGCAGGTCTTCTCGGACAGGTATCTTTCCCCTCCGTAAGTCCCGTTATTAAGGTATAACTGCATGATTTTTGCGAGGTCTGCGGCCGAAGAAAACAATCCCGCATTGCCGGATACGCCGCCCTGGAAAGCGGCGGCTTCGTCGTGTACGTATCCTCGTATGACCTGACGCCGGACGAACAGGTCGTTTTCTGTGGGTGCAACACGCGATAAATCCATTATATGTAACGGATTATAGGTGACGGATGATGCGCCGAGAGGGTCGAAGAAGTGTTTGTGCAAATATTTATCCATCGGCTCGCCTGTCTGTTGTTCGATCATCATTTTCAGCAGGATGAAGTTGATACAGCTGTACACGTATTTTCCGGGAGCGCTCATCCGGGCATTTTTTATGCCCGACATGATACTGTCGCGGACAAACGTATCGCTTATATAGAAATTTTTCGCCGCCTCCGTATGGAATCCTTTCTGTTTCTGCGTCGAGATAAGGTTGGGATTATACCGGAAATTTGTATTTGCATATGTACGCGCATCGAACATGAACGGATGTGCAGGATCTTTTTTGCGGCTGTATAGCGAGCCGCTGAAACTGTTTTTATCAATCGCAAGTTCATAAAAAGGGATGGTCGGAGGCAGACCGGATTGATGATAAAAAAGATCGCGTATCAGGATGTTTTTTTTGTCGGAATCTTTTAACTCGGGCACAAATTCCGAGATTTTATCCGACAGCTGAAAATTCCCGTCGTCATATGATTTCATGGATGCAAGAAGCGTGCCGGCGGCTTTTGACACGGAGGCGAGGTCGTAAACCGTTTCTTCCGTCACGGCCTGTTCCCTGCTGTAGTCGTAATGCCCGAAGGCTTTGTTGTAGATTATCATACCGTCCTTTGCAACGATCACCTGGCATCCGGGATAAGCTCCTTTGTCAAGTCCTTCCTGTACGATGGTGTCGATCATCCGCAGTTTGTACGGATTGATACCGGCTTCTTCCGGCTCATGGAATCCTAATCTTGTTTTTTCCGTAATGATACCCGTACCTAAAGGGAATAGCTCCGGCACACCCACGGATAGAGAGCCTTTGGCCGGGATGCCGCCGAAGATTGCCTGTGCAGCGTAATTTTTTGCCAATACCGTCGGCTCGTATGCAATGACAACAGCCTGCGCATTTTCGATGGCGTTTTTGAATTTCGTACATTGATAGGGAGTAGTGAAAAATACAAAAACAACCTTTTTATCCGGCGCAAACGCCTGTAATTCCGGGAAATCCACCGGTGTAGCATTATATATGCTGCATATGATGACTTCGTAATCTTTCAGTTTGCCGATGATGTTTTTCCGGTCGTTGTAATCGGCATTATTCGGCAGATTATAGCAGTCTGTATTGCCGTACCTTTTTAACATATTGTGAAATTCACTGTCGGTAGTACCATCCGGCGAAAGCGCAGCGATACGTTTTTTATCTAACTGTTTTAGCGGCAGGATGTCGCCGTTGTTTTTTACAATCGTGACGGCTTCGGCGTTTAATCTGGCGTTGAGCCATTCCGAATGTGGCGTATGGAGTCTTTCGTGTAAGGATTTTACCGGTATGGGTTTCATTTTGTGCAGTCCGGCAATATATTTATAACATAATATCCTGCGGCATCGCCGGTCGAGTTCGGACATGTCAAGCTGTTTTTTCTTAACAGCCTGCCTGACTGCTTCAAATTCTTTTTCAGGATATGCCGGGCCTAAAAGGACGTCATTCCCGGCTTTCAAGGCTTCGACGGCAATACTTTCATTTTTTTCGACGACAGCACCCTTCATTGCCAGTCCGTCGGTAAAGCAAAGTCCGCCGAAGCCCATTCGGTCGCGCAGCAGTTCCGTGACTACTCTCCGGGAGAATGAGCTTGGGCGGCCGTTTGTGCCTAATGCGGGTATGTCCAAATGTGCAGTCATGATACCCGACAAACCACTGTTGATGTATCTCATGAACGGATACAGTTCTACGTTGTCTAACCGTTCTCGGTTATGATTTATGATTGGTAGCAGGTAGTGCGAATCTTTGTTCGTATCTCCATGTCCCGGAAAATGTTTGGCAACGGATATGACGCCGGCTTTCTCAAGCCCTTTTGCATAAGCGATGGCCTTACATGCCACATCTTCGGGATCTTCGCCGAACGAACGAATGCCTATCACCGGATTGTCGGGATTACTGTTAACGTCCACATCCGGCGCAAAATTTACATGTATACCCATTTCGCGGCATTGCCGGCCTACTTCCTCCCCATACTGTTCAAGCAGCTCCGGATCCGAAACGGCGCCGAGCATCATGTTTTTAGGAAAACGCGTCGTATTGCTGAGCCTCATTGATAACCCCCATTCCCCGTCGAGCGCAATTAATAAAGGTATACGCGCTTCCTTCTGAAGCCGGTTTGTAACCATTACTTGGGCTTCCGGCTCGCCCCGTTGAAATAATATTCCGCCGATTTTTTGGTTATTAACGAGGTTGATAAGCTTTGTGATGTTTCTTGTCCCGGCGACAGGTTCGGCAATAATCATGAAGAGTTGTCCGATACGTTCATCTTCGCTCATGCCGTCGAAAACCGAATCGACCCAATGGTTCATAGCCTTTTCATCAACCGAAGCGAATAGATCAGGCATGATCTGCGCTTTGACGGCGGTTGTGAGTGAAAATATAACAGGCAAGAAAATAAATATATGTTTCATATTGTTTTTTGATTCTGAACGTAAACCGTCCGACAGGCCGTAACCGTTCAATTCCGGATGCAAAAATAAGTTTTTTCCATGAATTGGATCATGTTTTTTTATTTATTTATGAAACAACACTCTTCTCTTTTTTATGAAACAAACCTCACCATAGGAAAAGATTCTTAAAACAGTTGTGTATCAAAGAAAAATGTATTCACATTCAGCATTATGCCTGTCGGCATGACAGGCATGAAAGCGTGCATGTAAAAAAAATAACGGTCGGAAGTTGCCGGGTATAGATTTTTTTCATTACCTTTGCGACCGCTTTACGTAATCGCTGTCGGAGAAAGAGATACCCGTTATGTTGCGTTTTGTTGGAATATAAACATATAAAGAGCTTATAAACAATGGATTTAATTAAAGTTGCAGAAGAAGCGTTTGCTACCGGGAAGGAGCATCCTGCGTTTAACAGTGGCGATACGATTACCGTGTCTTATCGTATTAAAGAGGGAAATAAGGAACGTATACAGCAATATCGCGGTGTTGTGATACGTATTTCGGGACATGGCGTCAAGAAACGTTTTACGGTGCGCAAGGTTTCGGAAAATGTAGGCGTTGAAAGGATTTTTCCTATTGAATCGCCATTTATAGAAAGCATAGTTGTGAATAAGAAAGGTAAAGTGCGTCGTACGAGATTGTATTATCTGCGTAAACTTACAGGAAAGAAGGCACGTATTAAAGAAAAGAGAATTTCTTCCTGATGATGTTTTTTGTTCATCACAGGAATCATTATTATTTGTACTTGTTCGATGTGATTTTTTAAGCAGGGCTGTCTGAGATTTGACAGTCCTGTTTTTTAGTAATAGCGCGTTTTACGGCGTGAGGCGGGAACGCGCTTTCCGGCAGGATTCGATGAGGTCGGTCATTACGTCGTCAACCGTTTCGTAATTAAGTAAAAGTGATGCGATTTGTCCAATCTCTATAAGCCCTTCATTCAAATCACCTTCGAAAATTCCCTTTTTGGCGCGGCTTTTGCCCAGCAATACACGTAATTCTTCTGCCGATGCACCGCGATTTTCGGCGGCTTCTACGGTTGTCATAAAACTGTTTTTTGCAAGTCGGGTAGGGGACAGTTTTTTCAGTAGCAGGCGGGTGTCGCCTTCTTCCAGATTCAGACATTGCTGTTTGAAATTTTCGTGCGCCGAACTTTCTTTTGTCAGAGCAAAGCGTGTACCTATCTGTACGCCGTCTGCGCCGAGCGCTTCGGCAGCAAGTATGGCTTCGCCGGTTCCAATGCCGCCTGCCGCCAATAGCGGAAGTGTGGTGACACGCCTTACGGCGGGAATAAGGCACAGCGTTGTCGTTTCTTCACGGCCATTATGTCCTCCCGCTTCGAACCCTTCGGCGACAATGGCGTCCACTCCGGCGTCTTCGCTTTTTACGGCAAATTTCGAGCTGCTTACGACGTGAGCGACTTTTATCCCTTGACGTTTAAGAATCCCGGTCCATGTTTTAGGATTTCCTGCCGATGTAAAAACGATATCAACCTTTTCCGAGACCATGATCTCCATGATTTGTTCTATTTCCGGATACATCAGCGGGATATTGACGCCAAACGGGTTATCCGTAGCTGCGCGGCATTTGCGTATATGTTCCCGTAAAGTGTCGGGATGCATTGAGCCGGCGCCGAGTAATCCTAAGCCTCCGGCGTTGCTTACGGCCGATGCCAGCCGCCAGCCGCTGCACCATACCATCCCTCCCTGTACAATCGGATATTTAATTCCAAAAATCTCACATATTCTGTTCATTACGTATATCTTTTAAGCGGTTGAAAAATTTGTCCTCATTTTAATAGATGTGTATCCCCGTTCAATAGTCGAGTCCCATGTCGATGCCCTTTTTTATCGCCGGTATGCCGTCTTTCATCCATACGGGCACAGGCGCGCCTTTAAGGTAGTGGTCAAAGAACTGTTGAAGCCGTACGACCAGGTCTTTTTGGTTTTTACGTTCCGTGAGGTTGTGTTGTTCGCCGTTATATTGCAGCATCCACACCGGTTTGTTCAATCGCCGTAATGCCATAAAAAATTCTATGCCCTGGTACCACGGTACGGCACCGTCTTTATCGTTATGCATAATCAGCAGGGGCGTTTCGACTTTATCTGCAAAAAACAGCGGCGAATTTTCCCTGTACAGTTCGGGCGCTTCCCATATTGTAGCGCCGATGCGCGACTGTCCCTGTTCATACTGATATTCGCGGCTCAGACCGGTTGCCCACCGTATGCCTCCGTAAGCGCTGAACATGTTGGATACGGGAGCGCCGGCGCCGGCTGCACGGAACATGTTTGTACGCGTGACGAGGTATGCCGTCTGATATCCACCCCAACTCTGCCCTTGTATGCCGATATGTTCTTTATCTATCCACGGATTTCCGCACAGTTTCTCGACGCCCGAAACAATAGAATTGTACGCGCTTTCACCGGGATGCCCCGTCGTATATTGTATGTCCGGAGTAAAAACGATATAACCGCGACTGCAACAGAACGATATGTTAATCGTCGAACGGCTCGGTACGGGCGGCATATACCGGTATAATTCGTCAGAATGTTTTTCGTAGTAATAGACCATTACGGGATATTTTTTCTCCGGATCAAAATCTTCGGGTTTATATACAATGCCCTGCGTGGGTTTGCCGTCGAAAGTAGTCCATGAAATGAGTTCGGCGCGTCCCCAGATGTATTCCTTCATCTGCGGATTTATATCCGAAAGGCGTGTTTCCGTCTTCCACTTGTTGGTCGTCACATATAAATCGGGAGAGGTATGGAAATTGTTTTTTTCGTACAGGAATATTTCCTTGTTTTTGGCTTTTACGGGCGTTGAAAACGTGTATTTATCGAGGATGAGTTTTTTCGGTGCATATTTCGATGCCGGTTTGTCGATTTCATAAAAGCCACTCTCTTTTGTCGTCTCGTCAAAAGCGGATAACATCATTTTTTCTTTCGGTTTAAGATAGCGGCTTTCCGGGTCGGTACGGAAATAGCGAAGTCTTGTTTTGCTCGCACGTCCCGTACCTTTTGTCACGCAGGCAGGCGGTTGTTGTCCCGAAGGATCAAGTTCCCATATGTCATAAGCATCGTTTACGAGCAGGCGTTCGTCCTCCGTCCATGTGGCGATGCCGTAAGATCCCGGTGCGGAAGGCGTATCATGCTTCTCGTTCATAAAATTAACGGTCAGCCCTTCCGTCAGGCAGGTTTCCTTTTGCGTGAGCAACGAACGGGCATAATATTTACAGTCTTTGATATCGTACCATGCCAGATAATTGCCTTGCGGCGAGAAGTGAAATTCGGCGCAGAGGCCTGTTTTTATTTTTTTAAAGGTATGTTCCTGCAGGTCTATCACCCAAATATCGTTCGTGCGGCGAGCCATAAGATCCCATGTAGCCTCTAACAGGTAATTTATATTTGAAAAACCGAGCGCGAACCGTCCGTTATATTCGTCCGACACCCGGACATCGGGAATCTCCTCAGTCGCCAACTGGTAAAAACGATGATCATTATCCAAGTCAACATAAGCTAAGTATGATTTTTTGCGGTCTCTGTCGAGTTCCACCAACTGTTGTGGTTGCACGCGCGAATCCTTCCAGTGCCAGAGGTCAATCGCAACACGTTCGAAGTCGGGGATGGAAGTATCTTTCGGCATCACTTCGGGGGCCGTTCCCAGGAAAATGCGCGATTCGTCTTTGCTGAACACGGGTGTATAATGTTCACCTACACACCATCCCGACGGCATCCCGCGCGTGTTCTTGCCGGCTACTATACATGCGGAGTCGCTTTCGCTTCCGTTTATGCTCCCGCTTCCGCTCCCGCTTATGCTCCCGCTTATGTTTCCGCTCCCGCTTATGCTTCCGCTTATGCTCCCGTTACCGCTTCCGCGCAAATTTTTGCCGGACAGTGCGTCCGCACGGTGAATTCCGGACGTATAACAGTATAATTTATATTCCTTTACCTCTTTTTTTACGGAATCCTCTGTTGCCAGGAACGCTAATTTGATGCCTGATTCCGAGAGTGTTATGTTTTTGTAGTCGGTATGACCCGACGACACGTACCGTTTTTCACCTGTTGCAGGATACATATATAATATACGGTTTATTTCTTTTGCGTCTTTTTTCTGTCCGCTGTCGGAAAGATTTGACGTTACGGTATCCGTAAGGTTTATGCCTGTTGATTTTTTGGGGGAAGGCTGAATTGCTGCCGCTAATATTTTGCCGTTATTACTGAACTGATATTCCACAACGTTCGGGATCGTATCCTTCTTTGCGTCCCGTAAGCGATGAAGGACAAGCGTATATACCGTTCTGTCGTTTTTGTCTTTTGTCGTCGTTGTGTCGCTAAGTGTGTAGGCGATATGTTCTGAAGTGTCCTTTCCCATTTTGAAGTCGGCCACATCCGGTATTTTAACTATGGAGAAGTCGTTCAATGCGACAATCGCCAGAGTATCTTTCGGCATTTTTTCAGCTTTCGTTTTTTTAATTTTCGCTTCACGTATAACGTCGAAAGGCGCTTTTATCAATGCGACGACATATTGCCGGTCGGGTGTGACGGAATAGCGGTAAGCTCCCGGTATAATCAGTTGTCGTTCTTTGCCGATCTGTCTTATCAGCGTCCGGTCGTTTCCTTCCTGTTCTTTGATAATACTTACCGCATAGTTCCCGTCGTCGGTCACAGTCATCTGCAGCAGACTCTTCCATGAATCGTATACGGTATGGTCTAATGGTTTTTTTTGGGCCTGCAAATCAGGCAGTACTGCCATTAATACAATGATAAGCGTAAAAGCGCGAACGGATATGTTTTTTTTAAAATGCATGTGTATATAATTAAATATCAACAATAAGAAAAAATTCGGAATGTAAACTATTGCGCGTAACGTAAAAAAAGTAACATTACCTTTTCTACCTCTGCAATAAGGGGTGCAAATATACAAAAATTTCTTTTCAATTCCATGGGAGATAAATTTTACTCAAAGAAAAAGTATGTTTTCGCGTGCATTGTCCGGTGTCGCGGGGAGCAAATTTTATCGTGATATACAGGAGGATTTCACCTGACGTTTATTCTTGAAAAACTTCTTCATTTCGTCCGCACATTCTGCGTCCATTATGCCGTTGCGTACGTCTGTTTTCGGATGTAACGCGTCGGGGGCAAATACGGTAAAACCGTGTTTTTCATCCGATGCGCCGTAGATCAGCGCCGAAAGTTGCGACCATCCGATAGCTCCGGCACACATAACGCAAGGCTCAATAGTCACATACAATCGGCAGTCTGTCAGGTATTTTGCTCCCAGTGCGCCTGTTGCGGAAGTGATGGCAAGCATTTCGGCATGTGCTGTGGGGTCGTTTAGTCGTTCCGTCTGATTATGCGCCCGCGCAATTATACGGTCGCCGCAAACGATAACCGCTCCCACCGGCGCTTCATCTTCATCTGCGGCAAGACGCGCTTCTGCAAGCGCCTGCTTCATAAAATATTCGTCCGAAAAAGGATTCATCATCGTCTCATTTCGTTTTCGTTGAACAATGTCGGATAATCCTCTTCCATCATTTTCCATATATGGGAAAGAATCGTCCTGCGATACCAGTTTGATTTATTCATAATCTTGTATTTACGTAAATGTCGTTCGATAGCGTTATACTCCGTATCATTAAGCATAAAAGCGACGCGATGTTTCCGTTTAGCATCATTCTTCGGTAACTTTTTCTGCTGTCGCCGGCTTTTTCCCGATTGTTTTTCCTTCATTGTCTTATGCACTTTTATTTCGCCCCAAAGATAATGCATGCCGTGAAAAATACAAAATGCACCGCAGCAATTCGGCGATAAAATCGTCAAATCGATTGTCGGATGAATGTTTTGCGGTTTTTTTTCATTTCATACATTTGTGAATCCGAAATTTTTACGTAATTTTTCTATAAATTTTGTCGGATATTTTTATTCGTTTGTGTGTAATTTGATAATTTAATGCTATCTTTGCGGACAGATAATTTAACATGCATTTAAGAAATAAAAAATGAATGTCGGCACATTACAGTCATGCTTTTTCTCTTCCGACGCGCTCATGCGAACGGCGGACTCTTCGCTATTTACATCCGGCATTTTTTCATTGCGTATCTCGAAGTTGAGAGAGAGAGAGAGAGAGAGA
>JAITBC010000186.1 GCA_031283785.1 Tannerella sp.
ATATTTTGTCAAAGATTGCCGCATTCTGACAGCATTACCTGACATTTTGTCAAAGACTGTGACATTCCGGCGGCATTATTGCAATAATACCGCCAGATTGCCGCATTCTGACAGCATTACCTGACATTTTGTCAAAGATTTCTACACTCCATCAGTATTATTTCCATAATACCCACAAGTTGCCGCAGTCTGACAGCATTATCTGACATTTTGTCAAAGACTGCGACATTTCCAATAGCATTACTCGCTTTTTGCCGATAAATCATCACCAGTCCGGCAAGATTATCTTAGTAAATCACGATACGCAGTCCTCGAAATTTCAGTCAATTTTTTTTCTGTCCACGAATTACACGAATTTCACTAACTTCTTTAGTTCGTGGTATATATCAGTGTAATTTGTGTAATTCGCGGACAGAAAAAATTCGTGGACGGGAAAAAATTGTGGACGGTAAAATTTTGTGGCCAGTAAAGAGTTCATGGACAGACAGATTTGCGGATAAAATTGTAATGACATTAAATTTTTCTTTCTCATCATAGAACAAATTCGTGAGAGATGTGTTTAATTTACGCATAGTAATAGACAAATGGAAAAATTATTAAAACAAATTATTTTATGAAACAGATCTTCATTTTCTGTACATGTTATTTCTTAACATGTTTCATTTCCTGTAAAGACAGGACGAATGGCGAAGGGGCAGAATACGACCCCTCAAAGCCGGTTAAGTTAAACTCCTTTTACCCCAATGAAGGAGGCATTGCGACAAGGCTCATTATTGACGGCTCAAATTTTGGTTCCGACCCCGGCAAAATACGGGTTTGGTGCAATAACAAGCGAGCCCCTGTGATTGGAGTCAGCGAAGAAAAGCTGTATGTTGTTACTCCCCGACAGCCGGGTGATACATGCACTATTTCTGTGGTCATTGGCAACGATTCCGTTGTATGTGAACAGCCTTTTTATTATCACACCTCGGTTTACGTCAAGACCATAGCCGGAAAGAAGGGTACAACCGCTTTTAAAGCTGGAACTCTTGCTACGGCTGAATTTTCAAAACCTTACGACATCATTGTTGATGCTGAAGGAAATGTTTTCGGAACGCAGAGAAGTCCCGGAATTTGCTGGATGCTCAATGAGCAGAAGGATATTGTGATGCAGCTGCCAAATGCGTCGGGGTACACCGCATGTATTCCGGCTTTGGACGTTACGGGAAAAATAGTGATATTTCCCGACGACTGTTGCGACAACTATTATCTTTTTGACGCCGACTTGCAGTGGGCGCAAAGAAAAAGAACCATACTGCACCCTACCGCGGACGATTTGGAGGCCGGCATAAAGGATTTCAAGATTGCCTGGAAATACAGTCTTGCTACAAGTCAGATAGACGGTCTGACATACACTTACGACTATAATACGGGGACAATCGTAAAGTTTGACCCTATCAACAGAAAGGGGCAGTTTGTAACCCAGTTTGCGAAAGGCAGCAGTTCGCATGGCATACTGGTGTTCCATCCCGTCGAGAAACATATTCTTTATGTCGGAGTGGTTCACAAGAATGCCATATATACCTACAATACTCTGACAGGAGAATTTACTCCCTACGCCGGCACACTCGGCGTCAGAGGATGGAGGGACGGTAAAAAAGAGGACTGCTATATCGGAGAACTCGGACAGTTTGTGTTCGACAATAATTTGAACCTGATATTTGCCGATGCCGGAAATCACTGTATCCGGAAAATAACGCCAGACGGGATAGTTTCGACCATCATCGGGAAGCCGACGAAAACAGGTTATCTGGACGGCAATCCCGAAGATGCGGAATTTAATTTCCCGAAAGGAATGTGCATCGACAAAGACTACAACATCTATATAGCCGACGCCGAAAATAACTGTATCCGTAAATTAGTAATCGAATAAACCGATATGAATATGTGTATAAAAAAATATTTATTTATAAACCTGTTACTGTTTCTTTCATTTGCTTTAGCGGCTCAAACGCATCAGCAGCATGAAATACGGGGAATTGTCCTCGACGAGACAGGCGAACCGATGGCTGACGTTACCCTGTTCCTGAAAAACACGACAAAAGGAACAGTCACAGACAGCAAAGGAAAATTCAGTATCAGCGCTCCGCTCGGAAGCATTATTGTCTTCTCTTTCGTAGGATACGAAGCGCTTGACTATCTCGTGGAAAAGGATGAGAGCGATTTGAAAATCAGTTTAAAGCCAAAGGCCGAACTGGACGAGGTTATCGTTACCGCTTTGGGTACGCAGCGAAAAATCAGCTCCGTAGGCGCAATTACTACTGTCAATCCTCAGGAACTGCAAACGCCCGCTACTTCGATTGCAAATATCATGGGCGGCCGTATGGCAGGAATTATCAATATGCAGATGAGCGGCGAACCGGGGAAAAACATTTCCGAATTTTGGGTTCGCGGTATCGGTACTTTTGGCGCCAGCTCTTCTGCTTTGGTATTGATAGACGGTCTGGAAGGCGACCTCAATTCCATCGACCCCGCAGATGTCGAATCGTTTTCGATTCTGAAAGACGCTTCGGCTACGGCTGTCTATGGCGTGAGGGGAGCCAACGGAGTTGTACTGGTTACAACCAAACGCGGCGGAGAAGGCAAACTTAAGATTACGGCGAGAGCAAATCTGACGCTTTCCACTCTTAATAAGATGCCGGATTACGTGGGCGCATACGAATACGCGAGTCTGTTCAACGAAGCGCTTGCCGGTCGCGGAAATGCTCCGAAATATACTCGGCGCGAGATGGACGTAATCCGCTACCATCTGGATAACGACATGTATCCGGATG
>JAITBC010000172.1 GCA_031283785.1 Tannerella sp.
CCAAGGGTTGGGCTGTTCGCCCATTAAAGTGGCACGCGAGCTGGGTTCAGAACGTCGTGAGACAGTTCGGTCTCTATCTATCGTGGGCGCAGGATATTTGCGGGGATCTGACACTAGTACGAGAGGACCGTGTTGGACGAACCTCTGATGTACCGGTTGTTCCGCCAGGGGCATAGCCGGGTAGTCAAGTTCGGTAAGGATAAGTGCTGAAAGCATCTAAGTACGAAGCCAACCTCAAGATGAGATATCCATGAGGGTCGTTGAAGACTACGACGTAGATAGGCTGCAGGTGTAAAGTCAGAAATGTCAAAGCCGAGCAGTACTAATAGCCCGAAACTTTTTTTCAGGAAGTTTTTTAAGAAGGGTTGTTTAATAATAAGCAGGAATAAGGAGACGTTCAAAGACGTTTTCATCGATAAGTCGATCTTCTTTACATGTTTTGTCCGGATTCGTCAAAAGAAAAGACAGATGATTTAAGAAAAGACAGTAAGTTAATAAAAGACAGATAAATTAAGGTGGTTATAGCACGAGGGATCCACCTCTACCCATTCCGAACAGAGAAGTTAAGCCTCGTCACGCCAATGGTACTGCGCAAGTGGGAGAGTAGGTAGCCGCCGTTTTTTTTTACGAAAAGCATCGTTACTTAAACAGGTAGCGATGCTTTTTTTGTGTATTGTTCCTCCGTAAAAAAAATCATTTGTGTCCGCTTGGAAATCCGAAATTTTCATGTAGTTTTGCCGCTGTCGGATAATGATTTTTATTATGGCGCTCAATGACGATTTTCACAGCAAAAATATTAAATACTTTACTATAAGCTCATTAGATGAAGCTTGGGGTATTGTAGTAACGACGGTCGGCCGGCAGTGGATACCGTCGGATAGTTCTTATCCGCTTTCCATGCATCCCGAATCTTATGTTTTTAATACGAAGAACGGCAGGATTTTTAAAGAGTATCAGTTAATCTACATCCCGGA
Source organism: Tannerella sp. (assembly GCA_031283785.1). The sequence continues at coordinate 975 of JAITBC010000172.1, forward strand.
AGGATGCGGTTATTTCGAGTCCGAATCATGTAAACGGCAGCGAATTAATGCGGGAACGATGATTCTTTTGTTCCCTAATGAATGGCATACTTATGAACCGGATAAAAAGAGCGGCTGGGTTGAATATTGGGTTGGATTTCGTGGTGTAAATATTGATAATCGTGTCAAAAACGGTTTTTTTTCTCCTAAAGAACCGTTATTTAAGCTGGGTTTTAGTTCTGCAATTATAGCTCTGTATGAAGATATACTGACGCATGCCGCCGAAGAAAAATCCGGATACCAGCAGTTGATATCCGGCATTGTGCTTTATATGTTAGGCTTGGTACAGTTTATGCACAGGAACGGAAAGTTCGAGGATTCGCTTGCTGCCATAAAAATTAATGAAGCGCGAGCGATCATGAAGCAGAATATTGAAGAAAATATATCTCCTAAAGATATTGCAGGGAATTTGGGCGTAGGTTATTCGTGGTTCAGGAAGATGTTTAAAAAATATGTAGATATGTCGCCGGCACAGTACATTGCGAATCTGAAGCTTTTGCGTGCTAAAGAACTGTTGGATACAACCGATATGAACGTTACGGATATTGCATATAAACTTAATTTTGATACAGTGGGGAAATTTTCGACATTTTTTCATAAAAAAGAAGGTGTTTCTCCCCTGGTGTATAGAAAGGGAAATAAATAACCGAAGCAAATACACAACTGCCGGCACTTTACATTATTGTGCACAAATACGTGGCCGGCCTCTGTTACACAATGATGCAATAGAGACCGGCCATGTGTTGCCGGGGGTGGGGGTAGAGGGGGACGACAGAGTAACTCCCCCGGCGGGTTTTGTCTATTCAATTATTATTTTTTGTCCGGGACTGTTATTAAGTGTGACGATGTAGATCCCCTGCCGGAGTTTGATTTTAGTAACGCCGTCGGAGACGATAACATGCTGTTTACACAGGATACCGTCCATGTAATAAATTCTGGCAACGCTGCCAATTGTAGTTGTACGTATATAAAGTTCGTCTTCGCTTGCCCATATTTCATTCTTCCGCAAATCATTTCCCTGTGGGATTTCCCGTCCGCTATACAGGAAGTTTGCATAAAAATTGAGTTCGCCGGTTGATTTTTCGGGTATCGTAACCGTCTCCTGCGGTTCTTCCCCGTTCGAACCTGTCCATCCGATGAACACATCTCCCGTTTTACGGGGCGCTTCGAGCGTGATGACGCTGGATTCTATGGTGTATATTACGGGATTTTTCTCCGCATTTTCGCTGCCGTTCAGGTAATAATGAATCGAATATTTTTCCGGTTCGAAGTTGGCGGTAAGTTCAACATTGCCGTAAATTGTGAGCGTATCGTAATGTATGATGCCGGTATTCGCCTTAATGGTGTTGCCGCGGAGCGATATGTAATCGTCGTGGCTCCAGCCGGAAAATATATATCCTTTGTCGGGGACGACGAAAACACCTTCGTTCGCAGAAGTTTTATAGTCGATTGCCTGCGGCTCGGTATTATGGATGCTACCGCCATATCCGGTCGAGAACGTCACAAATGCAGCGCCTGCTCCTTGATGATAGGTGCTTCCCGTTTCGACAATAATCGTATTGTTTATCGTTACCCAGGCGCGATTTGTAAACATGGGCTGTGAGACGCAAACGCCGGACGCAGGCGTGGCATTGTAGTTTAATATCCGAGTATCCATTGAAGGTACGTTTGACAGATCCCAGACCAACACATCCCGGGCGGGTGTTCCGGTAAAAGAACCGAGTGAGAAACCTGTTGTTGGCGATGCCGATCCGTTGACATATTCCATATATGCCGGCAATGTGTCACGGATGATCATGCTTCCGGCAGAGCTGTTCGCATTGACGGCAGTTATCTTATACAATATGGTTTCATTAAACAGTACGGATACCGGATTCGAATACAAACCGTTGTCTTGTATGGAGTTAAGCGTCGCTTCTTTCTTTATTGAAGATCTTGAATACGGATTTAAAAATTCGAGTTCGTTATCGTTTGTTTCACATTCCGGAGAGTAGGGGAAGTCTCCGTCACGATCATTTATACGGGCGATAATCAAGAGATCCGGATGACTGCTTATGTTGGGAATACTGACCGTTACAGGTTGGCTTTCCCCCGGATATATCCGTACATTAGCGCTGTCCGTCGCTATTATGTTGGCATTGGAAATCGAGTTCTTGTAAAATGTTACATAAACAGGAGAACCTAATGATGCATCTCCCCGGTTGGATATGCTGATCGTTAATTTCAATGAATCGTTTACGATGTAATTGCTTATCGAGGGATCGAGGATTGCGCTGGGAGCGCTCCATAATAACGTCCCGTGATTATTTAATAAAGTCTGTTGTTGCATAAAGGAGTTGTACGGGCGCACATCGTCGCCCGTTCCTAAAATTCCGTCGTCACCGGGAAATGCGATTGCCGGACTTGCCGGATACTGGGGTATTGTTAAGTCTTCGTTTACATGGAGAGCATTATAGCCGTATTGATTCCATACCTTTCGCGCCGGCGCCCATGGTGCGCCATGTGACTTGAATACGCGGATAAAGCCGCTCTGGGAATTTCCCCCGTTGGCGGACTGCCCGTTCCAGCCGGTCACGATAATCTCCGCCTGTCCGTCGTTATCCACATCGGCAATCACCGGAAATTCTCTTAATGTGCCGGATGACACGTTGTCGAATTTATCTTTTATTACGGCCGGTGAACCGCTGCCGTCGATGATATGTAGACTCGTTTTGTCCCGGTATACAATCTCATTCCGTCTATCCTGGTTAAAATCAAACAGCGTAGTGCCGGTATAACCGGTATTATTATTTACAAGGAAACTCCATTTTAATGAAATCTTATTATTTCCGCCGGCAGGATTATACTTTAAAGCATACATGTTTGGTTGGCTTCCGTTCGTTATAAATACGATTTCCGGGTAATTGTCCGTATCGATATTTCCAATCGTCGGTATGCTATAGTGGGTGACACCCGTTGCCGGGACCAAATAACTGCCTAACAGGCTCGATTGATTGCCGGGAAGCGGTTTCCATACATAAACGACAACCCGTCCTCCCGATAATGAGGTGACGATTACTTCCGATTTCCCGTCATTATCAATATCGGCTACCTGCGTCGCTCCATCCTTTGCAGCATTTGAGGGTAACGAAGCCGTCAATTGCAATTCCGATATGAGACCGATCGAATTGCCGGTTGTGCCGTCATTATTCGTAATATTAACTTTATAGATATTTATTCCGGCGATGATTTCCAGCGTCCCGTCGCCGTCCATATCGGCAACGGCGGATGAATGTCCCGTCGAAGTTTCCAATATCCCGGAACTGCTGCCGGTTCCTCCGTCGCACAACTTTCTGCCGTTCGTCAAAGAGAAGACCTGATTCCCGGTATATACTTCCGGAATACCGTCGTTATTGAAATCGGCTATGCCGAGGATGGTTCCGTAAGAGTTTGCATGATACGGCACGTCGGACTTCCAGTGGCGACCGCCGTCGACGTCGTAGGCATATAAATATTTGTCGGTTCCCGCAACGACGATATATCCTTTATTGTTATAGCGGGCGATTGCCATAGCCCCAAGC
>JAITBC010000193.1 GCA_031283785.1 Tannerella sp.
TTATCCAAAAAGCACTGAATAAGGCATTCGCTCCCGAATTTTTGAACCGCATTGACGATATTGTCATGTTCGACCAATTGGATAAAGAAGCGATGTATAAAATCATTGATATCGAATTGCAAGGATTATACGACCGCGTAGCAAAACTCGGTTATTCGCTCAAGATCACCGAAGAAGCCAAAGAATTCATCGCTACCAAAGGATATGATATACAATTCGGAGCCCGACCGCTGAAACGTGCCATCCAAAAATATCTGGAAGACGAAATGGCAGAAATGATTATCAAAGCCTCCGTGGCCAACGGCGATACCATCTACGTCAGCTTTAATAAAGAAGAAAAGAAGCTAACAGTAGAAAACAAGTTACAAATGAGTAACGAACAATAATACGCAAGTTATAACGCCTGTAACCCATAATTAAAAAACAGACAAAGTGTCAGATTTTCTATCTGGCACTTTTTTTGTTTTCCCGTTGGCAATTCAATGATTTATTAATAATAGAAAATATAGTTATGTCGAAACAAGGGAACATTGGGGTTACAAGTGAAAATATTTTCCCCATTATTAAGAAGTTTTTATATAGTGATCATGAAATTTTTCTGCGTGAAATTGTTTCTAACGCAGTAGATGCTACGCAGAAATTAAAAACATTAGTATCCGTTGGCGAATACAACGGCGAATTAGGCGACCAGACTATCCGTGTAAAAATAGACGAAAAGGCAGGTACGCTCACTGTTTCAGACCGTGGTATCGGTATGACGGCAGAAGAAATAGACAAATACATCAACCAGATTGCCTTCTCTGGCGCCGAAGAATTTGTAGAAAAATATAAAAACGATGCAGCTTCTATCATCGGACACTTCGGACTGGGATTCTACTCTACATTCATGGTATCGAAAAAAGTGGAAATCATTACCCGCTCATACAAGGAAGACGCCGTACCCATGAAATGGAGCTGCGAAGGGAATCCTGAATACGTACTGGAAGAAACAGAAAAAGAAGATACCGGTACCGATATCATACTTCATATCGATGACGAAAATAAAGATTTCCTCGACAAAGACCGAATTAGCGGACTGCTGAAAAAATACTGCCGTTTCTTGCCTGTACCCATCGCTTTCGGGAAAAAACAAGAATGGAAAGACGGCAAATATGTCGATACAAACGACGACAATATTGTAAATGATACAAAACCCGCCTGGACACGTAAACCTGCTGAGCTGACTGAAGAAGACTACAAAAAATTCTATCGAGACCTCTATCCCATGTCGGACGAATCGCTTTTCTGGATACACCTCAATGTGGATTATCCATTTAATTTGACCGGTATCCTCTATTTCCCCCGCATAAAGAACAATATTGATATAAACCGGAACAAAATACAATTGTATTCAAATCAGGTGTTTGTTACCGACTCCGTGGAAGGCATCGTACCTGAATTTCTAACATTGTTGCACGGAGTACTTGATTCGCCCGATATCCCGCTCAACGTTTCCCGCTCATACCTGCAAAGCGACCAGAACGTGAAGAAAATATCCAACCACATCACCAAAAAAGTAGCCGACCGACTGGAAGAAATATTCAAGAACGACCGTCCACAATTTGAAGAAAAATGGGACAGCCTCAAACTCTTCATCCAATATGGAATGTTGAGCGAAGAAAAATTTTATGAACGAGGAACCAAATTTGCCCTGCTGAAAGACACAGAAGGCAAATACTATACCTTCGACGAATATAAAACCCTGATAAAAGAAAACCAAACCAATAAAGACGGACAACTAATTTACCTCTACACCAACAGCATAGAAGAACAATACAGCTATATTCAGGCCGCCAAAGACAAAGGATACAGCATCCTTCTGATGGACGGACAATTGGATGTACACTCAATAGGAAAATTAGAACAGAAGTTTGAAAAAACACAATTCGTGCGTGTTGACAGCGACACAGCCGAAAACATCATCCGCAAAAACGATGCAAACAAAGTAACACTTACCGACGACCAGCGCAACGCCCTGCAGGAAGTGTTTAAAAGTCAGATGCAGAAAATGGAAAAAGCGGAATTTTACGTCACATTTGAAGCCTTGGGCGAAAACTCCAACCCAGTGATACTTACCCAAAGCGAATATATGAGACGAATGCGTGAAATGTCAGCCTTACAGCCCGGCATGTCGTTCTACGGAGATATACCGGACAGTTACAATGTCGTACTCAATACAGACCATGCACTGATAAAAAAAGTACAGAACGATGAAGAAACAGCCTGCGCTGCCGAACTTGCTCCAATTATAGCCGACATAAAAGGTTGGGAAGCCCGGCAATCCGACCTGCACGACAAACAAAACAAAAAGAAAGACGACGAAATAACCGACGACGAAAAAGAAGACATGGAAAATACCAATCAAAAACTCGACGAACTGCGCAACCGACACAATACAATTCTTGCCCGATATGCCGCCGGCAATAGCCTTGTACACGAACTAATCGACCTGGCGCTCCTGAGCAACGGAATGCTCAAGGGCGAAGCCTTGAGCAAATTCATCAAACGCAGTATCCAATTGATTGGCTAATGCTTGTATGTTTGTAAGAAAAAGGTTTATTTTGCGTTCAAATCACAAAAGAACGTAATGAAGTATATTAAAACAAGCATCCCCGGTGTGTGGATTATCGAACCAAATGTGTTCAACGACCATCGGGGATATTTTTTTGAAGCGTATAAACAACCTGATTTCGAAAAACATATCGGACAGGTAGATTTCATACAGGAAAACGAATCCCGTTCGTCGCAGGGCGTACTTCGCGGACTACACTATCAGTTGAATCCTTTCTCGCAAGCCAAATTGGTACGGGTGATTCTGGGATGCGTGCTGGATGTGGCAGTCGATTTACGAAAAGGATCGCCAACGTTCGGACAATACGTCGCCATTGAACTCTCTTCGGATAACAAACGGCAACTTTTCATCCCGCGAGGATTTGCCCACGGCTTCCATGTACTGAGCGAACAAGCTGTTTTCACCTACAAAGTAGACAATCCGCATAGCCCTGACGCCGAACGTAGTATCCGATACGACGAACCGACCTTCAGCATCGACTGGAAAATACCCGGAAGCAAAGCGCCCATCCTGTCGGAAAAAGACAAACAAGCGCCCCCTCTGGAGAAAGGAGATTTCAATTTTATCTATAATCAATAACACATCCCAGACATGAAAACCTATCTCGTTACCGGAGGCGCCGGGTTTATAGGAGCAAACTTCATAAAATATTTGCTGGCAACATATCCTGATATACAAATCGTGATATTAGACCTGCTT
>JAITBC010000323.1 GCA_031283785.1 Tannerella sp.
TTGCCTGTAAGAAGGCCAAACGGACGGATGATGCGCGAAAGATCGTATCGGAAGAACGGACGGGGAAGCAGATCGAGAGCGCTTATGTTTGGATACAAAAAATAGCCCGTCAAATTTGCATGGAATCACGACCGGAAGGGAATGATTACCTTCGCAAAAAACGGATAATACCATTTTCACAATATTTAAATACAACTATTATGCGTAATTTTATTGTTATTATCGGGGTATTGCTTTCCGCCTGTACTCATCGTACGGGAGAGATCGTACCTGTACGAAAAATTTTACCTGTGAGCGCCGTGATTGCGGACTCGCTATATCTTTCATTTCCGGGACAACTCCGCGTTACGTCTAAGCATATTCTGATACAGACGCCGTTCAGTTCGGAAGGTTTTCTTAAAATCTACGATCGAAAAACAGGGCAGGAATCCGGATGGACAGGAACTGTTGGCGGCGGACCGGGAGAATGGACAGCTCCTTCACTGGGGAACGTCGTCGATGATAAAATCTTGATATTTGACCTGAACCTGAAGAAATATGTAATGGCGGAAACGAATACCATGTACCGTGAAATCTCCGAAACAGGGTCAATGAAAAAAACAGATATCCAGCCGTCGACACTGGTTTTTGTTAACGACCGGCTGCTTGTTGCGGCAGATTATGCGGAAACGCCCTTCAAATTGCTATCGAATGGAGTGACATTGCCTTGCGGACAATATCCGTTCACGGAATCGGTTACCAATACGTATGAGCGTTTTCAGGGACACTTGGCGGTACATCCCGAAAAGAGGCTCATAGTATACGGTACAAACGACAATCCGTATATATCTCTGTATAGGGTTCAACCCGACGGTCTCGAACAGGTCTGGGAAAAACAGTTCAAGGAAGCAGACTATTCGATTTCCGACAGACAACTGCGCTGGGGAACGCGGCAGCCGGCAGGTGTCAAAGAGGTGACCTTTACCAAAGATTATATCGCCTGTATGACGGAAGACGAGAGAAACAAGGATAATACAATCACTTTCTCCATGAGAGGCCGTGAAATGAAGATCCCTCTCCAATCCATCTATCTGTTCGATTATGAGGGTAATCTGATCTATCAACTGGAGCCGGACACTTATATTATCCGGTTGGCGTCCGATACGGATTCGAACTTGTTGTATGCGGTAAGTATCCATCCGGATTTCCGCATTGTGACGTTTGACACGGATAAAGCATTGAATGAATAAACAGGAAACTTGTACCGTCTATTCTAAAAAAACTTCCTTTACATATCCGAAAACTTAGGAGTAACTGAAAAAATAGAATCATGCGAGGCATTTCTTTGACAGATGGATGGTGTATCTGTATCGTTTTGGCTCTGGCGGTTGCTTGCGACCGTCGATCGTCACGCTTGGAACAGGCGCTGGCGTTCGCCGGCGGCAACCGTGCGGAGCTGGAAAAAGTGTTGGTGCACTATTCTGCAAACACGGCGGACAGCTTGAAATACCGGGCGGCCTGTTTTTTGATTGAAAACATGCCCTTCCATTATTCATATTCAGGCAAGGCGCTCGACGACTTCGCCACGGAAGTGAAACAATATGCAACCGTACATGAATATGTCCCCGACGATCATACCCGGCGTCTGTCCGTTAACTCTTTTGCCGACGACTTCCCAAAGCTTGCCGCTTTCGGCCATGACCCGATCATGGATTCGCATGTGGTAACTGCCGGTTTCCTGATCGACAACATCGAACAATCGTTCAAAGTTTGGCAAGAACAACCTTGGGGGACATCCCTGTCTTTCGAAGATTTCTGCGAGCAGGTATTGCCTTACCGCGTAGCCGATGAACCCCTACAGGAATGGAGAGGGTTGTATTACGATTATTTCCGTCCCAAAGTGGATTCAATATGTGGCAACACCCACGATTTGTTGACGGCAGGTAAGGCGGTATACAGGATTATCTGCGACAACCGGCGCTGGATATTTGAAAATTCTGTGACAAGCCGGCATCTCGGCGCAGAAACCCTTTTCCACTGTCGTCTGGGCGATTGCCGCCTGATGGCGCTGTATGCCGTGTATGCATTCCGCGCATTGGGAATCCCGTGCGGTGTCGACATGATACTCCAAAATCCCGATAAACAGTATGAACAGCATTACTGGAATTATATGAAGGATAACCGTGGTGGCACACATCGCTTTGAACTGCTCCAGATGGAGCCGGAAGAAAGCAATAAAATGAACCGTCGGACGGGAAAAATCTACCGTTCCTGTTATGGCATTCAAGCCGACGCCCTGCCTTCCGAATACAAAGCAATACTTCCGACGCCTCTCAACGACAGGCTGATAACGGATGTGGCGCACGAATACTATGAAAAGACAACGCTGGCGATAACGGCAAGCCGGTGGAAACGGAGGGACAACGGCCTGCTCTTTTTGGGCGTTTTCAATAACAGTGAATGGATTCCCGTTACATGCAGTAAAATAGAAAACGGGAAAGCCGTATTCGACTACATGGAGCCGGGTATCGTATACCAGGCATTTTATTATATAGACGGTAAACAGGAAGAAGAAGGATTTCCCGTTATTGTGCAGCCGGATAATAACCATTTATCGATAAAGCCGGATACTGCCCGCCGGCAAACAATGGAGATCAACCGCAAATATCCTCTTCCGGACTGGTATCCGAAATTCAAGCACCGTTCCGTAGGCGGGCGTTTTGAAGTCTCCGGTGACAGCCTTTTTACTCGCCCTGTAACAATTCATACCCACGTCGATTCATTGTCGTTTGATTATCACCATGTCAAAATCGACTGTCCCGGAAAAGTCAGGCACATCCGGTACTGTTCCGCTCCGGATGCCCATGTGAATATGTCGGAAATAAAATTTATTTCCGACGGTAGAGTGCTGAAAGGGAAAATAACCGGCTTTGACAATCCGTCCAGGTTCGGCTCAGACCGCGCACGGGAAGCGGTGTTCGACGGCGACCCGCTCACTTATGCCGATTCATCTTCGCCTGACGGCGCGTGGGTCGGCCTTACCCTGGAGGAAGCTGCACAAATCACAGAAATAGAATACATCTTCCGGAACGATGATAACAACATCCGCGAAGGCGACGTCTATGAGTTGTTTTATTTCACGGACACGGGTAAAGTGTCGCTCGGGAAGCGTACAGGTGTCAGGAACGGCGTGCTGATATACGAAAATGCACCCTCCGGCGCATTGTTTATATTACACAATGAGACAAGGGGACGTGAAGAACGGCCATTCATGTACGAAAACGGAAAGCAGATGTGGTGGTAAAAATCAGTTGATCAATTCTGTGAATAACTTGAAATGGAAAAATTTGCTTATGTAAAAATGATTGGATTGCTGAAAAAAGATCGAGACATCAGTTTAGACGGTAAGCGGATTTTTTTGAGTAACCGGAAAAAAAGAGAAATAATGCGGAGCATTTTTTTGAGATATGGACTGTGGATACTTCTTTTGAGCAGTTTGTCCGTTGCCTGTAAGAAGGCCAAACGGACGGATGATGCGCGAAAGATCGTATCGGAAGAACGGACGGGGAAGCAGATCGAGAGCGCTTATGTTTGGATACAAAAAAAATAGCCCGTCGAATTTGCCCGACAATCACGACCGGAAGGGAATGGTTGCATGTGCAAAAAAACAGATTTCTGCATTGCAGAGAAACTTATACTTTTAAAATTCAATAATTATGAGCAGAAAACTTTTATATTTTACGGGGTAGTAGTCGTCATTGCGGTGGCGACAGGTTGGAACGTTAGCCGAAACATGAATGAAGTAACAACAAAATAATCAATATGAGAAAATATTTGTCATTAACGATATTTGCATTGCTGTTAAACGCATGCGCACATTCCGGGAAAGAAAGAATATTGAAA
>JAITBC010000212.1 GCA_031283785.1 Tannerella sp.
ACAGGCCGATTACGATTACGAGCAAAACGTAAAAAGTCACAATCTCAGTCAAATAGCCTCCGCCAAAGAAACAGGACGGTCGGAAGTGAAAAGGGAATATTCAAAAATGATCGAAGAAAAAGACAAAATGATCGAAGAAACAACCAAAGCGCTCGAAGAGAAAGATAAGGCGCTCGAAAAAAAAGACAAGGCGATAGAAAAAAAAGACAAGGCGATAGAAGAAACAACCAAAGCGCTTGAGGAAAAAGATAAAGCGCTTGAGGAAAAAGATAAAGAAATAGAAGAATTAAAACGTCTTTTAGACCATTAATAAAATGGATGTAAAAATAGAGAAAAGCTGGAAAGCCTGTTTAACTGAAGAGTTTGACAAACCATATTTCAGGCAATTGATCGATTTTGTGAAAGACGAATACGGGAAATGGGTGATATATCCGCCTGGATCGCTGATTTTCAATGCATTTGACCTTTGTCCGTTGGATAAGGTGAAAGTAGTATTGCTCGGGCAGGATCCGTATCACGAGCCGGGACAAGCACACGGATTATGTTTCTCTGTACGTGAAGGGACGCCTTTTCCTCCTTCTCTTATCAACATTTTTAAAGAAATACAATCGGACTTAGGCAAGCCTGTCCCAAAGAGCGGCGACCTTACAAGATGGGCTAAACAGGGCGTGCTATTGCTTAATGCGACGCTGACGGTACGTGCTCATGCTGCCGGTTCTCATCAGAATAAAGGATGGGAGACTTTCACTGATGCTGTTATAAGCCGCCTTGCCGCACAACGGGATCATATCGTTTACGTATTATGGGGCTCTTATGCGCAACGTAAAGGGGCTATGATCGATACAACGAGGAATCTGGTTCTGCGGTCACCTCATCCCTCACCACTCTCCGCAAACCGGGGTTTCTTCGGGAACAGGCATTTCAGCAAAGCTAATGAATATCTCGAAAAAACAGGACAGACACCAATAGACTGGTAGAAATAAATTAAAAACCGTGAGAATTTTACTAACCCCGATAACTAATAATTATATAACTATGGATTTTAAATATCAAGAACCATTTCCTATCGGAAAAGATACGACGGAATATTATTTGCTTACGAAGGAACATGTTTCAACAACGACTTTTGAAGAAAAAGAGATTCTTAAAGTAGAAGCGGAAGGACTGACAAAAATGGCGAATGTTGCATTCCGGGATGTGGCATTCCTGCTCAGGACGGGACACCAGCAACAGGTAGCTGCAATATTGTCGGATCCGGAGGCAAGCGAAAACGATAAGTTTGTTGCGCTCACCTTTTTACGTAACGCCGAAATTTCGGCAAAAGGTCAATTACCATTCTGTCAGGATACCGGAACGGCTATCATTATCGGAAAAAAGGGACAACAAGTATGGACGGAAGGAAACGACGAAGAAGCGCTTTCAAAAGGCGTCTTTAAGACTTATACGGAAGAAAACCTGCGTTATTCTCAAAACGTTCCGCTGACGATGTACGAAGAAAAAAATACGGGATGTAACCTTCCTGCGCAAATTGATTTGTATGCGACTCAGGGCGCCGAGTATAAATTCCTTTGCATCGCCAAAGGCGGAGGTTCGGCGAATAAGACATATCTGTTTCAAGAGACGAAAGCTATACTGAATCCCGATACGTTGACGCCATTTCTTGTCGAAAAGATGAAAACATTGGGCACCGCCGCCTGTCCGCCGTATCATATTGCATTCGTAATAGGCGGGACCTCTGCCGAAACAAATCTCAAAACCGTAAAATTGGCATCGGCTCATTATTATGACGGTTTGCCGACCGAAGGTAATGAAACCGGACAAGCTTTCCGCGATATAGAGCTTGAAAAGAAGGTGCTTGAGGAAGCGTATAATATCGGTTTGGGCGCTCAGTTCGGCGGTAAATATTTTGCACATGATATACGTATCATCCGTCTGCCGCGTCACGGGGCTTCCTGTCCGATAGGAATGGGAGTATCTTGCTCTGCTGACCGCAATATCAAAGCGAAAATCAATAAAGACGGCATATGGATAGAGAGACTGGAAGACAATCCGGGGCGTTTCATCCCGGAAGAATTGCGTCAAGCAGGTGAAGGCGATGCGGTGAAGATTCAGCTTAACAGGCCGATGGCGGAAATCCTGGAAGAACTTGACAAATATCCCGTTGCCACACGTTTGTCGCTGAACGGAACGATTATCGTAGGCCGCGACATCGCGCATGCCAAACTTAAAGAACGCCTTGATAAAGGTGAAGGATTGCCACAATATGTGAAAGACCATCCGATATATTATGCCGGCCCGGCTAAAACGCCGGAAGGTATGGCTTCCGGTTCTTTCGGCCCGACTACGGCCGGACGTATGGATTCGTATGTAGACTTGTTTCAGTCGCATGGCGGAAGTATGGTGATGATTGCCAAAGGGAATCGTAGCCGGCAAGTGACGGATGCCTGCCGGAAATACGGCGGATTTTATCTGGGCAGCATCGGCGGTCCGGCAGCTATCCTGGCGTTAGAAAGTATTAAGAACGTAGAATGTCTCGAATATCCCGAATTGGGAATGGAAGCTATTTGGAAGATAGAAGTAGAAAACTTCCCGGCATTCATACTCGTCGATAATAAAGGGAACGATTTCTTTACGCAATTGAAGCCTTTTCGTTGTTGTAAGTAACATCCCCTCGCATATGCCCAGCGCTATGTGCAGATCGGCGTTATCCTTCAAATTCAAAATTCGGAAAGAAAAACGGGCAACTTCACGGATTTGTGCGCCCGAACATATTCTCTGATTTTTAGATTATATTTGCAACTTGCATATTTCTTGTTCAATAAAAATATATGATGATGAAAACTTTAAAAATACCTTATGTACCGGCGTTAGACGATCTTGAATTGAAACACGCGGCCGGACGTATGGAAACGGAGGCTTTGCGGCAGAGTATAGATGTAATCAACTGGGATAAATATTCCTACAAACCTGTTGCTGTATTTGACATTGCCCGTGGCGAAAAAGATTTGTATATACATTATTTTGTCAGGGGCTTATCATTACGTGCGATGGCGGACGAAGACGGAGAGTATGTTCACCCGGACAGTTGTGTTGAGTTTTTTATGCGTCGGGAAGAGGAACTGTTCTATACAAATTTTGAGTTTAACTGTATCGGGACTTGCCTTGCCGCCCGTGGAATAAATCGTAATGAGCGGGCGCCTTTTACGGTATCCGAATACAAACAGATACGACGTTATACAACTGTTCAACGCGAGGCTTTTGCGGAAAAAACGGGTATTCACGAGTGGGAACTGACCGTTGCCATACCAGTTGAACTGATGGGGCTTGATGCGTCGAACCTGCCTGATACGATCAGGGGGAATTTTTATAAATGTGCCGATAAAACGGCAAATCCGCATTATGTGACATGGAGTCCCATTGCTCTGCCGTCGCCGGATTATCATTGTCCCGAACATTTTGGGGAGCTTCGGTTCTGAATAATATACGCCGCAAAACCCCGAAATCGAATCGAAGATCGAAAAAATGTGGCGTCCGTTCTTTTCTAAAACGGGAAAAACAGACGCCATCCCATTATTTATTTACTGTCAACGTTTACGACTTCTATTTCAAATGCAAGCGTTGAATATCCGGGAATACCCTTATAGTTTTCTCTTCCATAGGCCAACTGGTAAGGTATCCAGACTTCCCATTTGTCACCCTTAACCATCCCATAGAGTGCAGTTTTCCATCCTGATATAATACCGGTGGAAGTAAGGGTAAAACCGGAAGGAGAACCGTCATCAAATAATTTCCGATCAAACAAGTCTCCTTTTTTAATATTCAAATATGGATAATCTGCAACAAACCAGCCTTTATAATAGCAATAGACCGTACTTGTATAATAAATGGAATCTTTCCCGTCTCCTTTATTGAGCACTTTATAATAAATACTGCCTTCATTCCCGGGGGATTTTATTTCCTTATACTCCGGATTTGATTTTATTGCATTAAAGGCCTGTTGGTTTGCTACCATCCATCCGTTTAGATGATCTTCGCTGTCATCGCCGCAAGAAATTGCGACAAACAATGCGGCGATTGTCATCATCAAATATAATCCGTATCTTTTCATTCACCGTAGTTTTAGTTCGATTTATTTTAATTTTTCAAGGATACCTCGCATACTCACCTTATCGGATATAATACCATGCAATTTATCGATTGGAACACGTTCCTGTTCCATCGTGTCGCGAAAGCGGATTGTCACACAACTGTCATTGAGCGATTCATGGTCGACCGTAATACAATAAGGCGTGCCGATTGCGTCTTGACGGCGATAGCGTTTGCCGATAGAATCTTTTTCGTCGTATTGGCAACGAAAATCAAAGCGCAACATGCGCAAAATTTCGTTCGCTTTTTCGGGTAGCCCGTCTTTACGTACCAGGGGCATTACGGCCAGTTTTATGGGGGCAAGCGCCGGGGGCAGTTTAAGCACAACGCGCGTTTCACCGCCTTCCAGCGCCTCTTCGTAATAGGCGCCGGCAAGCAAGCTGAGGAACATACGGTCTACGCCTATTGACGTTTCGATGACGTACGGGACATAACTTCTATTCAGTTCCGGGTCGAAGTACTGTATCTTTTTGCCCGAATATTTTTCATGTTGCGATAAATCGAAATCCGTACGGCTGTGTATACCTTCCACTTCCTTGAATCCGAAAGGCATTTCAAATTCTATGTCGGTAGCGGCGTTTGCATAGTGTGCCAGTTTGTCGTGATCGTGGTAACGATATTTCCGGTCGCCCAAGCCAAGCGTGCGATGCCAGTTCATACGAATCTCTTTCCATCTGGCAAACCATTCGAGTTCTTCGCCCGGACGCACGAAAAATTGCATCTCCATCTGTTCGAATTCTCTCATGCGGAATACAAACTGACGCGCTACAATCTCATTGCGGAACGCTTTTCCTGTCTGTGCAATACCAAACGGGATTTTCATGCGCCCTGTCTTTTGTACGTTCAGGAAGTTAACAAAAATTCCCTGAGCCGTTTCGGGGCGGAGGTATATTTTCATCGCTCCGTCGGCAGTAGACCCCATATCGGTAGCGAACATAAGGTTGAATTGACGAACATCCGTCCAGTTGCGGGTGCCGGATATCGGACACACGATTTCGCAATCGATTATTATCCGGCGCAGTTCTTCCAGATTAGAATCATTCAAAGCTTTGGCAAAACGCGTGTGCACTTCGTCCCGTTTAGCCTGATTTTCAAGTATGCGCGTATTTGTTGTGCGAAACTGTTGCTCGTCGAACGCATCGCCGAAGCGTTTTGCCGCTTTCTCAATTTCTTTATTTATTTTCTCATCGATTTTCGCAAGATACTCTTCGATTAAAACATCTGCCCGATAACGTTTTTTGCTGTCTTTATTGTCAATCAGCGGGTCGTTGAAAGCATCCACATGCCCTGAAGCTTTCCATATGGTCGGGTGCATAAAAATTGCAGAATCAATGCCGACGATATTTTCGTTCAGCAATGTCATACTGTCCCACCAGTACTTTTTTATGTTATTTTTCAGTTCGACGCCGTTCTGACCGTAATCATAAACAGCCCCTAATCCATCATAAATCTCGGATGAAGGAAATACAAATCCATACTCTTTACAATGTGATACCAATTTTTTGAATACATCTTCCTGCTGTGCCATAAGACCATTTTTTTCAGAGGCGACAAAGATAGTGCAAACCGAGAGAAATACAAAATAAGTTCGCTTATTTTTATTCGCGCAGATCCGACAAGCGGATGTAACCGCTTATCGAATTACATGCATCCGTTACGAAAGCGACCTCTGTTTCAGTATCGCTGCATATCTGTTTCAATGTCGCTGCAGATCTTCATTTTTCCATTCCTTCCTGTTTGTTTAATTTTTCGTCGATAAGTTTGATTTTCTTTTCCGATCTGACTTTTTCTTTTTGCATTGCGTTTATTTCGCTCAGTACCATTGCTAATTCGTAAGTAGCTTTGATATTTTTTTTGTCATTGTCCGAAAGATAAAGCGAGAAGGGTTTTCCTCCGGTATATTCTGCTTTGATACGTTTATTTTCATCCGTAACGAATACAAAATAAGCAATCGTTTTACAGTTTTCTCCTTTGTAAGTCACTACTTCCGTTGTGTTACCCATATCTTTAAAACGATAGTTTACTCCTCCATCGTATGGAATGGAAGGCGTTTCGGCGAGCGTCCCGTCACTGACTGAAAATTTAAGTCCCGTATGATTGATCGGATTACTTCCGAAATATATGCTTGCGATATACATTTCACCTTCTTCGTTTACGCCGCAACGGATATAACTGCGTTCTACGTTGCGCTCTATCGTCATCGTTTTCCGGATATACTTGCCGATATCGTCGTAAGCAGTGTCTCTTTCAAAAACGAATCCTTTTTTCAAGGTTTCCGCTTCTTCGAGGCGGACGGGGAGCACGCTGTCGCAATATGCTATGTTCCGTTCACATTCGCCGCGCTCCACAAGGCGCATCAGCGTAAGCGCTTCTTTCCGCACTCCTATCTCGTGCGGATAACGAAGGTTTATCGTGTCTATAAGGCTTTTGGCAGCGGCAAATGCTTTGTTTTCGTACATTGCTTTTGCTTCTTCCAGACGCTGTCCGGCTTCTTTTCGTTCTCCACAACCTGCGAGAAACGGGATCGTCAATAACAAAACCGAACTCGACCTCAAAATTTTCATCCTTATCATATCTGTATCGTTTAAAGACTTTGTTGCAACGGTATTATCAGAGTTTCCCGCTCTCTACCACCTGCCTGGAGCGGTTATAACTGCTATTGCAATACGATGTTGCCGAATTCATTTGAAATATCTACGGTGGCCGGTGGGTCTTTCATTTTTCCAACAACACCGATGACTATACCTTTTTTATCCAGCGTTTTTTCATAAAAGACAATATCGCCGGTCTTAATACTTCCAAAATCGCTATACAACGTTGTTTTGAAATTATGTTTGCCGGTAAGCGCTATTTTCACTTTAGAAAAACTTGCCGCCACCTTTATATTCGAAAAGTTATCATCTACCGCGCCAATCTTCAACGAGCCGTAAGTAAATTTTGAGGTGCTGAATGAATCATTAAGTTTTTCAATATTGATACTGGAAAAATCCGATTTTACATCCGTTCCGCCAAGTTCTTCGATATCAAAACCATCATACGATATGCTACCCGTCAGAAAACCTATTTCGCCCAGCTTATATTTCGAGAAACTACTCTTTATTTTCATGTTTTCACATTTGTTTATCGTCGCCCCGCCATGTTGTATGCTGAGGTCGGCTTCCGATATTTCATTCGCATAGAGGTTTCCGAACTCAAGGCTTACGTCCAACGGTTTGCCTGTATTATTAACGTTTATATGGCCGAATTTGTTTTTTAACGTTTGCTTCGTATCCTTAGGTACGGTAACTTCATAATCTACGTTACGTCCGCAGTTCCGGCATTGAATTTTTTTAAATACCGTTTGAGCCGAGATATTGTTATCGTTTTGTTTAAATTCCACATCTACCGATTCGGCATATTTCCTTGCATCTTCCTCATTTTCCCCTTTCCCGGTGATCGCTATTTTGAAAATAATTCCGGGAACGTCACCTTCGATTATACGGATATTCCCAAATTCATTACTTATGGACAGCGTCGGCAATGAACTCACCGCAAATTTCTTTGAGATTTCCCGTTTGTATTCTTTCGATGCATCACTAAATGTGTTATCACTAAATATGTTGTCAATTTCCTCTTTCACATATTCGCCTAAAGTTTTTAAAGCCGATACAACATCTTCTTTCTTCACCCGGTCATTTTCGGATGTTTTTGCCGATACACGTTCTTCGGCCGACACAATCGATGAAATTGTGAAATTCACAATCATCGCCATACTTAAAATGGTAAATAATCGTTTCA
The DNA here is from genome assembly GCA_031283785.1 of Tannerella sp. Next base: position 7,924 of record JAITBC010000212.1, read on the forward strand.
TAATGTTTGCTGTTAGAATTTTACACTTTATCATTCTGTTATTATTTTCATTTTCCTGTCGCTAAATATTTCCTTCTATTATATTTTGTATATTACGCAATGTTTCAATTTTCTTTTCATAAACATTGACAATCAACACGATATATTCATCATCGGGCGCCTGGACATCGGGTATCGGATCATTTTCAATCTGTTCTATACCGGCAAGCAACGTTTCCCGGTGGGCGCCATCAATGTTGAGGGCCAACTGTCGGGTTATTTCAAACTGCTCTTCAAGTTGCATATTGTAGTAATTACGTACGTCAGCAAGTTCTGTACCGTGCTGTTTATTCTCCGGCCGGTTCAACATAAAAACGATACCGGCCAATACGGCTGCCGTTGCGGCAATAGCGACGAGCCATTTTTTCACGGGAGCGGCGTCATGCCGTCCGTCAATCGTAGAACCGGCAAGTCCCGGGATAATGTCCCGGTCGAATTGCAGTTCATGTGCCGCCGTTTCCGAAAACCTGCCGGAAGTTGCAGTCATAATCTTGTCTGCCGGCAGGACAGACGCCTCACATTGTGCCTTATGTTCCTTGATCTGTTGTTCAAACCGCTTCCGGTGTCCGTCGGGTAATCCTGCACCTTGCCCGAAGATTTCTCCAGCGTGCTCTTTTATTATCTTTTCAAATTTATCATCCATCATAATCTTTTCTTTTAATCAACAATCTTTTAAGTTTAGCTATTCCCCTGACGTATTGTACCCGTGCAGTGGAACAATTTATTTTCAATAAATCTGCGACTTCCGCAAAACTCATATCTTCAAACAGCCGGAGATACAGTATGTTCCGATAACTGCCGGACAATACGGCAATTGCTTCTTTTATCTCCTCGATACTGAATTCGTACGTTGCATTTTCATCTTCTTCATCTTCACAATCTGGAACGTCATCACTTGAAACGAGAAAATCATTCCGCCTTCGTACCACATCAATTGCCGCATTAGCCGCTATACGACGTAGTATCCGCTCCATAACTCCGGCGTCGCCGTTCAGCAAATCCGGCCTGTTAAACACCTTCAACATCGTATCCTGGGCTATTTCTTCCGCCTCGCTTTCATTTCCCGTGACGGAATATGCACTCCGGTAAACCGGACGAATAAACAAATCGTAGAACATCATCTGCGATTGTGTATCACATTCACGCACTCCTTTTATGATATGACTGTAATTGCTCATTCTATCCTTATAACGTAATAATTTCCGATTTGCTACATAAGACAGGGGAAATTTTTATTCGTATTCTACTCATACATGCCGCAGAAAGCGGGCATTACATAATAAGATCCCCTGTCCGGCAGCCTTAAAAAATATGCTGCAACAAACAGGGGATAAACAACATCAGTAAACAACAATTTATATAAATATAATAACTCAATAAAGAAACATAATAACTAAATTCGGAGGCTTCGGGACATTCCCCGGAAGCTTCGGGACACCTTGTGGAGGCGAGAAACTGCAACCATGCAACACAGTAATAATTCTATAAAAAACCATTTAATAAGCGCGTGCAAAAATCACCCGCTGTGCCGAAGGACGACCTGTTACCATACAATTACCCGGAGTTTTGTCTCCCTTCAGAGGGATACAACGTATAGTTGCTTTCGTTTCGGCCTTAATTTTATCTTCCGTTTCCGGCGTGCCGTCCCAGTGAGCCAGCAGGAATCCTCCTTTTTCTATTTCGACTTTAAATTCATCATACGAATCAACCGTACGGGTAGCCGAAGCACGATAATCAAAAGCTTTCTTAAAGATATTCCGTTGAATGTCTTCGAGCAGGTCTTTTACACACGTGTCAATATTTTCAACAGAAACGGTTTCTTTTTCCAGCGTATCGCGACGGGCAACCTCTATTGTCCCGTTCGCAAGGTCACGTGCACCCATAGCCAGACGCACGGGAACACCTTTCAATTCGTACTCGGCGAATTTCCATCCCGGTTTTTTATTATCCGAATTATCGTATTTCACGCGAATGTCCAACGCTTTCAATTTTGCGGTGATTTCAGCAGCTTTTTCATTGATTTGTACAAGTTGTTCTTCCGTTTTATATATAGGAACAATAACGACTTGATAAGGAGCCAGCCGGGGAGGAAGCACTAATCCGTTATCATCCGAGTGAGTCATTATCAAGGCGCCGATCAGACGGGTGGAAACTCCCCAGGAAGTAGCCCATACGTATTCTTCCTTATTTTCTTTATTGATGAATTTCACATCAAAAGCTTTTGCGAAATTTTGACCCAGAAAATGGGTGGTACCGGCCTGCAACGCTTTCCCATCCTGCATCAGCGCCTCAATACAGTATGTCTCCAATGCGCCGGCAAAACGTTCATTAGCCGATTTCACGC
>JAITBC010000354.1 GCA_031283785.1 Tannerella sp.
TGCCGTCTATTATAATATCTGAATACTTTCATCCCCTGCTTGCTCTTCGGCCGAAGGGGTGATTAGTTTGTATCCTTTTCCATGAATATTAATGATCTCGATAGAGGGATCTGCCTTGAGCAGTTTGCGCAGTTTGGTGATATATACGTCCATACTGCGGGCGTTGAAGTAATTATCGTCCACCCAAATGGTTTTCAGCGCATAATTACGTTCCAAGATTTCGTTGGCGTGTGCACAAAGCAGACTCAGGAGTTCACATTCCTTGGTTGTCAGTTTAGTCACTTTATCTCCGATTGTCATAGTCTGTTTTTGCGTATCAAACAAGAAGTTCCCTAATTTGTAGAAAGGAATATCTTTGAGTTTTTTCCCTTTTACACGGCGCAGAATCGCTTCGATACGCAGCAACAGTTCTTCCATACTGAACGGTTTGGTCAGGTAATCGTCGGCGCCGATTTTAAATCCTTCCAGAATATCTTCTTTCATTGTTTTTGCAGTGAGGAATATAATAGGAATATCAGGATTTATGGAGCGGATTTCTTGCGCCAGAGCGAATCCGTCTTTTTTCGGCATCATAACGTCCAATACGCAAAGGTCGTATTTGCCTTTTATAAACCCTTTATAACCGGCTTCCCCATCGGGGAACAAATCTGTGACATAACCTTTTGCCTGAAGGTATTCCCTTAACAGCATTCCCAGGTTTTCATCGTCTTCGCAAAATAAAATTTTTAACTTTTCTTCCATGATTGTTCTTTTATAAGAGGTAAAGTAATAATAAATTTCGTTCCTATATTGCCGGCTCCATTTTCGGCACGGATGCTGCCGTTGTGGTCTTCCAGCATTTTCCGTACGTAAGCCAATCCCAGCCCGAATCCTTTTACGTCGTGTACATTGCCGGTAGGTACGCGGAAAAAGCGGTCGAATACCTTTTTAAGATACTCTTTCTTTATTCCTATACCATTGTCTTCAACGGATATGAGCAGCTTCCCGTTCTCATTTCTTGTACGCGCCACCAGTTTCAAAAGCGCTTCTTTCCGGCGGTATTTTACGGCGTTGTCCATTAGGTTGAACAATACGTTTGTCAGGTGCATCTCGTCGGCATAGATAGTCGATTTTTCCGCTTTCAAGTCAATGTCTATCGTCCCGTTGTATTTCTCTACTTTCAGGGCGAACGTGTTGGCTATACCGGCAATCAAGTCGTTGGCGTCGATTTCTTTCAGTTTAAGCGTCGCTTTTTGCCGCTCAAACAGCGACATCTGCAACACTTTCTCTACCAGGAAGCCCAAGCGCTTTGTTTCATCGTTTATGACTCCTGAAATATGTTTGAATACGTCGGGGCTTTTGGTGATATCCGAATCTTTGAGCATTTGGGCGGCCAGCGAGATGGTCGAAACAGGCGTTTTCAACTCATGTGTCATATTATTGATAAAGTCGGTTTTCATCTCGGATAATTTCTTTTGACGAAATACAATATACAGGGTGAAAATAAATGTAACCAGGAGCATTAGCGAAAAAATGACCGAAGGGATAATAAAGGTCACTTCGCTAAAGATGTAATTCTGCTTGGTAGGGAAAAATACTTTGATGTAATTTTGTCGCGACGGAGGATCGTTGGGAAATAATACGCTCGTTTGCACGTCTGAAGCTAATGGAGGCTTCTTTACGTCATCGCTTTGATATACAGTCGCTCCGTCTTTGTTTATTACCGAGAATACAAACGGCAGGTTTAAACCGCTGTTCATAAACTCTGTTTTCAGGTAATTGTTCATCTGTTTGAAATCCACGCGTTCTTCAATGGGTTTCAGGCTTGATGTGTTCAGCATATTAATCAGCACTTCATGCATCAGCACCTGGTCGTACAGGTAGCGGCGCTTGTACGTGTCGTAATATTCTTTCGACGTGGAAACTATGTTGTTCGATGAAGGTCTTTGCAGTATGGAGGGGAGCGAGCGTTGCGGCGTATTCGTAACGCTGCTGTGTAATTCTATCCGGCTTTGCATCGTACCGGTTGTGTTCAACATTTCAAAGCGGAAATGTTCTTGTATATCCGGTATGTCGGTCTTTGCCTTATTTTGCCGGTGGTAATTGCTGACGTCTTTACTGATGTCTTCTTCTATGTACCGGCGTGTCTCGTCTAGCTCCAGGTTTTTGGATACCTGCAGCAAGCATTTTTGTACTGTTTCATTAAACTGTTCGCTTCGCGTTTTAAGAATTTCACCCACATACGTTACCTGCAAATAAAGCAACCCAGCAAAAGCGAATGCCAGAACGAGCGCTAATAACCAAATGGTAGATTTCCTCATATATCCTCATATCCATTTTTAATGTTGAACAAATAACGATTTTTTCAGTTTAATATTTACATAAAAAAAGCAAAAAACAAAATGTTTAATTGTTAATAATCTATTACGAACACCTGGGACGATGGAGAATAAACGGTTCATAATTAGTTGCTGACTACTTGCGTGTCATCTCATAAACTTTTAAAAACAATACGATGTATTCACTTTAGCGAATAGCTACTTTTCTAACGGTTTCACCAATACGGATGATGTAATATCCTTTTGCAATAGTTACAACATATTCGCCATTAGGTTGCTTCATCTCGATATCTGCCACTTTAATGCCTACTACGTTGTATATCTCAAGCCGGCTGCCTGTCGGAGCGTTGAATACTTTTATGCGGTTATTGACGGCGATAATTTCTACGGTAGGGGATGTCGCTTGCTTTTTTAGGGTATTGTAAGGCTCATTCACCTGCTGTGCATACAAGGCCGGCGAAGACAAAAACATCAAAATGACCACGAAGACAAAATAAAATACAACTCTCATACCCTAAATTCCTATAATAACTACAAATATAGATGAATTTCTCTGTATCTTAAAACAAGATAGCTTAAAAATGATTTCAAGTTTCACGTTTTTCTTTTTCCTGCTTCTCTCTCCATTTCATACGCCGTATCTGAAGCAAACGAAGTAAGAAGATGACTACCAGCGATATTCCCATAATCAGAAAATATCCGGCATAATCTGCGTCCGGCTTATTGCCCGGCCATCCGATTATACTCATCACTACTAAATAAATCAGCAGTAATCCGCTGATGATATTAATCTTTTTCATTTCTGCCGCTTATTATGAAAACAAAAGTAAGCTGAATTTCCGAATTACGGGTAAAATGTACAATATTTTTTGCCGCTTCATATTTTTGCCTTGGTAATTGTAATGACACGCGGAATACGTCTTGTCGTAAACAAATACATGGTATGTATCTGCGGAGAAAATATAGATGTAATCTTTTGACATAATTATCCGAGTTTTTTCTTATCACGGACAAAGATAATTTATTCGTTTGAAATGACAAATACGGATTGACTTTTTATCGCATTTGTATCCCCCGGACGCAGAATAACGATTATGCATCTCCCCTAACAATATAATTACTACCTTTGCGTACGAAGTAATAAACGTGAAAATATATGGCAATGAACGTGAAGAAAATTCAGATAATTAACGGCCCAAATCTTAACCTGCTGGGTAAACGGGAACCGGAAATCTATGGAAATGTTTCGTTTGAAGCGTATTTAGACGCCTTGCGCATGAAGTACCCCCAATGCGAGATAGCTTATTTCCAAAGCAATATAGAAGGCGAATTGATAAATAAAATGCATGAGGCAGGCTTTGGATACGCCGGCATTATCCTGAATGCCGGCGCTTATACGCATACATCCGTAGCATTGCACGACGCCATAAAAGCCGTCGATTCTCCCGTAATAGAAGTACATATATCTAACGTGCATGCACGAGAGCCCTTCCGCCACGTATCCTTGATCTCCGCCGCTTGCAAGGGCATTATAGCGGGATTCGGGCTTGATTCTTACCGTTTGGCGGTTGAAGCTGTCCTGGCTTTCGGGAACTGAATAATTAATATTAATTTTGAACATTGACTTATGCTGAAGCAAACAAAAATTGTCGCGACCATTTCTGACCAGCGATGTGAAGTAGATTTTATACAATCACTCTATAACGCAGGAATGAATGTAGTGCGTATCAACTCGGCGCACATGAATGAAGAAGGATTCGACAAAGTAATCCGTAACACGCGGCAGGTTTCCGGTCGCATAGGCATCTTGATGGATACCAAAGGACCTGAAATAAGAACCACGCCGGCGAAACAGCCTATCGACTTTCGCACAGGCGAACGCGTAAACGTGAAGGGAGACCCCGAAGCGGAAACTACGCACGCATGTATCAACGTGTCGTACCGCAATTTTGTGGAAGATATGAGAATCGGTGACGACATGCTGATAGACGACGGAGACCTCGACCTGCGCGTGATGGAAAAACATCCCGGCTACATCGTATGCGAAGTGCAGAACGACGCCACCCTGGGAAGTCGCAAAAGCGTGAATGTGCCGGGCGTCCGTATCAACCTGCCTTCGCTCACCGAAAAAGACCGACAGAATATCCTTTATTCTATCGCACACAAAGTAGATTTTATTGCACACTCCTTTGTGCGCAACAAACAAGATGTGCTGGATATTCAACGCATCCTGGACGAACATCAAAGCCAGATAAAAATTATCGCCAAAATCGAAAACCAGGAAGGAGTAGATAACATCGACGAGATCCTGGAAGCGGCCTACGGTATCATGATCGCCCGCGGAGACCTGGGCATCGAAGTGCCGGCAGAAAAAATACCGGGTATCCAACGCGTGCTGATTCGCAAATGCGTGGAAATGAAAAAGCCGGTCATCGTAGCCACGCAGATGCTTCATTCCATGATAAACAATCCGCGCCCCACCCGAGCGGAAGTGACCGACATCGCCAACGCTATCTACTACCGCACCGATGCGCTTATGCTCAGCGGCGAAACAGCCTACGGCAAATACCCCGTAGAAGCTGTACAGACAATGAGCAAAGTGATATCCGAATCGGAGAAAACAAAACTGGCGGCAAACGATATCCGCGTACCTTTCGTGGGCAACGACCTGGATGTAACATCTTTCCTGGCCAAACAAGCTGTAAAGTCATCCTCGAAGCTACACGTGAAAGCCATCATTACCGACAGCAATACCGGACGGACGGCACGCTACCTGG
>JAITBC010000436.1 GCA_031283785.1 Tannerella sp.
TCGAATGTAGACGATAACGCGAAAATCAGAGTCAGCTATGTCGGATATATGACACAGGATGTACCGGTAGCAGGAAAAACGCATTTACAAATTCAACTGGCAGAAGACACACAGGCGCTTGAAGAAGTAGTTGTCATCGGCTATGGCGCGATAAAGAAAAGTACGCTGACGAGCGCCGTTTCGAAGATGAATGCATCCGGCATCGAAAACCGTCCGTTAGCGCGTGCGGAAACCGCTTTGCAGGGACAGTTGGCCGGCGTTGCAGTCAGGACAACAACGGGCGAACCGGGATCCGACATGCAAATACGCGTCCGCGGCGCAGCTTCCGTCAATGCCAGCTCCGACCCGCTTTATGTGGTTGACGGGGCGCCGATGAGCAACCTCACATGGCTCAATCCGGCTGACATTGAATCGATCGAAGTCCTGAAAGACGCTGCATCCTCAGCTATCTACGGCTCCCGCGGCTCAAACGGCGTCATCATGGTACAAACAAAAAAAGGAAAACAGGGAAAAGCCAGAATCAGCGTAAATGCATCTTACGGCGTCCAGTCGCTCGAAAAGAAAATGGACATTATGTCGGCGCAGGAGTGGATAGAGTTTAATATCAAAGCAATAGATCAACGCTACCTTACTGCAGCCAAAAACAGAGGCATTACAAATGCAACCATCGGCGACGACACCAGTACCCGTCTGGCAAATCTCGGCTTATCGGCTGCTACATGGGGAAACTCCCATTACACTTATGTGCCGGATCCCCGTTGGTTTAAATATGCCGGTCCCGAATATTCCGCCGGACATAATATTTCCGTTAACGGTGTTGACCCGGCTACCCCGTTAAGCCTGCTCGACTGGCAGGACGAGTTTTACCGCGAAGCGCCCGTACAGGAAATAACCGTCAATGTGTCGGGAGGAAGTGATAATACGACGTATATGTTTTCAGGAGGTATTTTCGACCAGGACGGTATTGCAGCAGGTACGAATTACAACCGTTATACGGCAAGGGCTAACGTAGAATCAAAACTGAACCGGTACCTGACGGTTGGTATGTTACTTGCGCCGACTTATATCACAATGGACGGTTCGGGACGCGCCAACGGCAAGGATACACGGGCACATCACGTATTGTCGGCAGCGCCGGTTTCGGAACCGGAAGTAGGCTACCGTACGAATGTGGAGCCTTATACGCAATATTTGTGGAGCGGAACGACGTCAAGTCCTATCGCCTTTATGGAAAATATCCGTCATGACGACATCTTCCGCATGACCGGGAACGCTTTCCTGCGCCTTACCCCGCTGGACGGGTTGAAATTAGAACTGTCGGGGGCAACGGATTTATATGACCTCGACGGGCAGACCTACACGTTTTCAAGTACACAGTCTTCATGGACGCAGGGCGAAGGCGCAAACTCTTCGGGTGCGCACAATACGGCGCGTACATGGAACACACTGCTGCAGGCGCTCTTGAATTATGACAAAACGTTTGGATTGCATACCGTCGGGTTAATGGCGGGAACGTCAAAAGAAGAACGTAATATCGGTTATGAAACCAACCAGACGTTCAACAAGCCGTTCCCCAACGACGCCGTCACCGGTTCGTTCGACGGCTCGAAAGTGGCGGTAGGCACGGATCAGGTTACCCAACGCACGCCGGACCGCCTTGTATCGTTTTTCGGACGCGCTCAATATAATTATGACGGGAAATACCTGCTCTCGGCAAGTGTGCGTTATGATGGCGGTTCTGTTTTCGGAGCAAATAATAAATGGGGATTATTCCCTTCTTTCTCGGCCGGCTGGAACATTGCAAACGAAAAATTCTTTAAAAACCTGCCCTTATCCTGGATAAGCACATTCAAACTCCGTGCGAGCTACGGTGCAACAGGTAACAATTCCATCAGCAATACGGCAGCATATCCGACGCTGGCGGCCGTAACCTACGCAGGACTGGCAGGTTACAATGCAAACAGTCTCGGCAATCCCAATTTAGGATGGGAAAAAACGCACAGTACCGATCTGGCTGTCGACTGGGGATTCGTACAAAACAGAATACAAATTTCACTGGACTGGTACACAAAGAATACGACCGACCTGCTTTATCAAGTGCCTGCAATGGGCGCTTCGGGATTCACGACCGTCTGGGACAATCTCGGCGAAATTCATAACGAAGGTTTTGAGGTTGAATTGAACACGAAAAACCTGACGGGCGAATTGGCATGGGAAACAGACTTTAACTTGTCGTATAATAAAAACAAAGTCGTTTCGCTCGGCGTAGATGATACTCCTATCTATTCCGGTTTTGACGGCAGTAACCCTTCAAATATCCTGACGGTCGGCGAGCCTGCCAATTCATTTTATATGTATGAAGCAATCGGCGTCTGGAAAACTCAGAAAGAAATTGACGATTATGCAGCCGAAACAAACGCTAAAAATATTACGTTTGAAGGAAAGAACCTTGTCCCCGGCGACCTTCGCTATACGGACGTGAACCGTGACGGCGCATACGACAAAGAGCATGACCGAGTGTTGCTGGGAAGTCCGATACCTGCGATGACATATGGTATGACGAATAAATTCAGTTACAGGAATTTCGATCTGTCGATACTGCTGACAGCCCAGACGGGCGGTAAAATATTCGGAGTGCTGGGACGCGCAATAGACCGTCCGAGCATGAACCCGAACAGCAATATGATGAATGTCTGGAAAAATGCATGGTGGTCGGAAGAAGACCGGGGCGACGGTCATACACCGTCCATTTTCAGTACGACAACGGGTGGGAACGTGGACTCACGCTGGCTGTGGTCATCCGATTACCTGAGGATCAAAAACCTGACTGTCGGGTATAAACTGCCGGTAAATCCCAGCATCATTTCTTATGCACGTTTGTACTGTTCCATTGAAAATCTTTGGAAATGGGACAATTACTACAACGGCTATTCTCCCGAAGCGGCAAATACGGCAGGCAGTTCCGTCCCCGGCGGTACAAACGCACTCGGACTTGACTACGGCGGTTACCCAATTTCGAGAATTGTTACTTTTGGCCTTAACATTAATTTCTAACAGCCATGAAAAAAATATTTTTCAAATACAACCTATTGATAATGACAGCCATTATGGGCTTAATCATTACCTCGTGCGAAGATTTTCTGACGAATCCTCCGGTGGATCGCCTCACGTCCGACGGATTTTATCAGACGCCGTCGCAATCGGAACAGGGAATTGTAGGCGTTTACGCTGATTTGAGAGACATTGCACGCGATGAATTTATGTATTTGTCCGAATTTCGTTCGGATAATATCTGGGGAGATCCGCAGCCTGACGGTTTCCGTGAATATTCCGAATTAAGCGCTTTCCGCGCAGGCCCGGATCTGAGTTATATTAACAGCGTATGGAACCTCTGGTACAAAATAATTTACAATGCCAATGTAGCTTTAATGAAAGTTCGGGAATGTGATTTCGGCACACGCGAAGACTTTAAAAAGCAACTGCTTGGCGAAGCGTATTTCCTTCGCGGCTGGGCTTATTTCGAGTTGACGCGCTTGTTTGGGAATATTCCCGTCATAGACGCCCCAATGGCGCCGAACGACGTTATGAACGTGCCGCAATCAACTGCTGCCGAAGTTTATAGCCGCATGGTGTTGCCGGATTTAAAAAATGCACAAGCGATGTTGCCGTTAGCCGAAGATATGAAGAATGCTTCAAATGCCGGCATTTCAGGCTCCGGACGCGCCGACAGAATCGCCGCTTCGGCAATGCTCGGACGGGTTTATATGACAATGGCAGGCTTCCCGCTGAACGACGCTTCGGCAAAGGCAAACGCCAAAAACGAACTGAAAGCGATACTTGATTTGTCGGCCAACTCAAACAAATACTGGGCGCCCGACAGCCTCGAATGGCAAAAACAATGGATATCGGAAAACAATAATAAATATTCGATCTTCGCAATCCAGTATCGTTCGGGAGGCACGGGCAACTCGGCAATCTTTGAAACCGGCGCAAAACTTCCGCCTTCATACACAAGCTTTCAGGTGTATAACGAATTGGGCGTATTTGTCGGAAAATCAATCGTTTACGAATTTGAGAAAGTATATTCCGGAGGTAAAACGGACGCCCGCGGGCTTGGACACTCCATTTTATTGGGCTACGACGCCGAACCGAACTGGACGGCGCGCGTGCCGCAACTCGAAGAGCTTGAACCGGGTTCGGAGGTCATGGTAGCAAGAAATGCAATGTTTACCAAATATCTGAATATGAAACCCAAACGTGCAGCGCTCGGCTATACGGCGAATATCGAAACGGCGATGAAAGATTACCGTGACTGGCCCGTCAATCACCCGATCATTCGCCTGGAAGACGTGATGCTGATGTATGCCGAAATACTGGCGGACGAAGGAAATACGTCAGGCGCAATGGAAATCGTAAATAAAATACGTACGCGCGCCGGCTGCGACGCCTTAGCGGTAACGAACGCCGGCGATGCATTGCAGGCGGTTAAGAATGAACGCCGTATCGAACTCTTCGGCGAAGGCGTGCGCTGGTTCGACCTTGTGCGCTGGAATGAATGGAAACAGGCAATCACCTATGAATTTAACCAATACTCTAACCCGAATGGAGCAAGTGTTGAAAACATTAAAAACGGTCGCTACCTGTACCCTGTTCCAATGAATCAGATCAACGTGAAACCGGGATGGTACATACAAAACGAGGGTTATTAGGGTCTTTATTATTCTCTTACCCCTTTCTTATTATGCGATTACCCTGTATAACGCCGTTTATGTCAATGTATTTACAATCAGCCAGAGATACAGACACGTATCCGGCGTTATTCCGGGACTTCCTGACAATTCGACGCAGATGAACCATAAATTAAGATTACCTGATATTGTATTATATATATCACTGCTAACAGGATATAATCATGTTGGTGCACAACAAACTGCAGTTAACCGGGTTAAAAAAATCGGAGACTTTATTGAATCGAATTCATATAATGATGACAAACGCGGAGCAGAACGTTTTCTGCAATACCGCCCCGACGGAGAAGATTTCGTTTGTATTAACGGCCAAAACCGTTATACACGCGCTTTATACGGCAGTCATTCCGCTTTCCGGATTGAAACAAGCGACCGACCCATATTTGCAACATTTGAAAAAAATAACTGCAGAAATATACGATTCATCTACATTCGCGGGAACGACATGCTACCGCTGGAAATAACGGAATTTTGCGAATCACGTTACACTCCGGGTAAAAGAACTTACAAAATAAAAGACCGCCTTTTTAAAAACGGTGATATATTACTGTCTGTACTTGCATCGCCGGATGAAGATGCTGCTATCTGGAAAATAGAAACATCAGGGAAAATAGAAACATCAGAAATAAGGAATATCTCCATCAGAGCCGTTTTATCTCCGGTAAGAAATCAAAAATTAAACAGAAACGGGGATATGGGCGTCGATCCGCCCGATAGCTTTGACCCTTCCGATACGCTTCCTCCTTTACGTAACCTTGACATTCGCCTGAATGAACCGGTTAAATATTTACTGTTCGCCGATAATGACCTGCATTTATTACCTGCCGGCAAAGGAGAAGCTTATTATCAGAAAGCGGAGAACGCCCGAAAAGAGCTGGCGGGAAGAATTTCCATTTCAACTCCCGACCCGTATTTCAATACGCTTGGAGGAACTCTTTGCGTAGCTGCCGACGGGATATGGGACGGTCAGGTATGGCAACACGGAGCCGTCGGCTGGAGGATGCCGTTAAGCGGCTGGAGGGCGGCCTACACGGGCGATATCATGGGATGGCACGACAGGGCCCGCACGCACTTCAACGCCTATGCAGCTTCACAGGTGACGGAAGTCCCTCCCGTATATCCGCATCCGGCGCAGGACTCCGGTCTCAACCTTGCCCGGGCCGAAAAACGATGGGGCACACCCATGTATAGCAACGGGTATATATGCCGTAATCCTTACCGTAACGACCAGATGCACCATTATGACATGAACCTTTGTTATATTGACGAGCTGATGTGGCATTTTCTCTGGACGGGAGATACAACTTGCGTCAGAACGATGTGGCCTGTGATCGAAAGGCACCTTGAATGGGAAAAACGCAATTACGACCCTGATGACGACGGGCTGTACGACGCCTATTGCTGCATCTGGGCAAGCGATGCTTTGTATTACAGCGGAGGAGGAGTAACCCATTCATCAGCATACAATTACCGCGCCAACAAACTGGCTGCACGCCTGGCCGGAATGATCGGAAAAGACGGAGAGCCTTATAAGATAGAAGCCGAACGCATCTTATCGGCAATGAATAGCAGACTCTGGCTGCCGGACAAAGGACACTGGGCGGAATATCAGGAACGGATGGGACACAAAAGAACTTATGAACATGCCGGCATATGGACGATATATCATACGATTGATTCCGAAGTCGACAACATGCTCCAGGCTTATCAATCCACACGCTATATAGATACCGAAATTCCACATATTCCGGTAATATCCGACGATCTGGAAGAGAAAAACCTCGAGACCATATCCACTACCAACTGGTTGCCTTATTCGTGGAGTATCAACAATGTAGCATTTGCGGAAGTGATGCATACCGCGCTGGCTTACTGGATAGCCGGACGCAACGAGGAAGCTTTCAGGTTACTTAAAAGTTCCGTCATTGACGGTATGTACCTCGGCAGCAGTCCGGGTAACTTCGGACAAGTAAGCTTCTATGATGCCGCACGTGGAGAATGTTACCGCGATTTCGGCGATCCCATCGGTGTCGCTTCCCGTGCGCTTATCCAGGGGCTTTACGGAATCTTTCCCGATTTACTGAACGGAACGGTCCGTCTCGTTCCGGGATTTCCGTCGGAATGGGAACACGCTTCACTCAAAACTCCTTCTATCAACTATTCATTTTTAAGACGAAATAATACCGATACATATGACGTATCGCTTCATTTTCAACGTCCGGCCTCGCTGCAACTCGAAATTAGTGCACTATATGACGATGCGGACGTAACGGTAAACGGGGAAAATATTGTCCCCTTATGGAAAGAATATGTACAATATCCGAAACTGATTTTAACATTACCCGGGTCGGATAACTATACAATTGAAATCAAATGGAAAGGTAATCCGCTCGATTTCTCCTGCGAAGCGCCCGAAAAGGGAATACGAAATGAATATTGGCAACTGACGGCAGCCAATATCAACTCCATTGATGACCCGCAAAACGTATTGTCGGAGATACGGATCGTCCCTGCGAAACCGGCCCTGCCCGGCGGAAATAACGGGACGTCTCCACAGATACAGACCGTCAGCGGAAAATTATCCGGAACTTCCGGGCATCGGACGCTATTCATCCGGCGTACGCAAGGTAAAGCCGTATGGCTGCAACCGGTGCATATAGAAATTGAGGCGCCTTCGCAGGCTGTGCATATACCATTCGGCAGGCTGGACAAAGCTATGTGTGAACCTGTTCATATCGGAGGTTATTTCAATGACAGTATAACAAATATTTTCCAAAACAGATACTTTTCGCCTCGTCCTCCGGTTACAACATTACAAATCCCGACACAAGGCATCGGCGAATGGTGTCATCCGCAACTTACTGCCGATATTAATGACGGCGGATTACGAAAGTATTCCGATAACGGTATCTTCACTACCTCAAACGGTATCCCTTTGCGGACGCCCGCAGAGGGACGGAATATTGTTTTTACTTCATTATGGGACAACTTCCCCGATTCGGCACGCATCCCGTTAAACGGAAAAGCTTCCAATGCTTATTTATTACTTGCCGGGACAACAAACCACATGCAGTGTCATACGGTGAACGGCGCAGTCATCATAGGGTATAAAGACGGAAGCGCCGATACGCTCAATCTGATTAATCCGGAAAACTGGTGCCCGATAGAACAGGATTTCTTTGTTGACGGACAGGCTTTCCGCCTTAAAACTCCACGCCCTTACCGCCTGCATCTGAAATCGGGATTGTTAAGTAATAATATGGAAAAAGACTTGGATATAAAAGGCGTATACGGACGCGCTATCGACGGAGGCGCCGGCATACTACTGGATATGCCGCTCAATAAGAACAAACAACTGGAATACCTGCATCTTGAAACCCTATCCAACGATATCGTCATCGGACTCATGGCTATAACACTTCAACGTTAAATCAATCAACACATTCCACCACACAAGATAAAAACCGGAAGGATCAGATTTCTTTCTCAATCTTATACCTGTTCCTGTTCGGAGCATTACGGGAAATGAGTTCGCCGATAAAACCCGCAAGAAAAAGTTGGGTGCCGATAATCATCGCCGTAAGAGAAATATAGAAATAAGGCGAACTGGTAACCAGCGGACGCAAATCTCCTTCAACAATAGACATCAGTTTGGCAACAAGCACGACCATCAAGGCTACAAACCCGATAAAAAACACGACACTCCCCCAAAGTCCGAAAATATGCATGGGCTTCTTTCCAAACTTCGAAGTAAACCAGAGTGTAATAAGATCCAGATAGCCGTTGTAAAAACGATTTAATCCGAATTTCGTCTTTCCATACTTACGTGATTGATGCTTAACAACCTTCTCCCCGATCTTATAAAACCCGGCAATCTTAGCTAAATACGGGATGTATCTGTGCATGTCATTATAAACCTCTATATTCTTGACGACTTCCTTTCCGTATGACTTTAGGCCACAGTTAAAATCATGCAGTTTAACGCCGGAGAATTTCCGTGCCGTAGCATTAAACAATTTGGAAGGAAGGTTCTTCGTCAGCCTATTATCATAGCGTTTTTTCTTCCATCCGGAGACAAGATCATATCCTTCTTCCTTTATCATACGATAAAGCTCCGGTATTTCATCCGGGCTATCCTGCAAATCGGCATCCATCGTGATGACAACATCACCCTGCGCACGTTGAAATCCGCATTGAAGGGCCGGCGACTTACCATAGTTCCGGCGAAATTTTATACCTTTCACCTCCGGCGCTTTTTTACTTAATGCCTCAATGATATCCCACGACCTATCCGTACTGCCGTCACTCACAAAAATAATTTCATAAGAAAATTTATTTTCGTCCATCACTTGTTTTATCCATTCATATAATTCAGGAAGCGATTCCGCTTCGTTATACAGAGGTATTATTACTGATATATCCATCCTTGCATCATAAATTTAACCCCACAAAGATATGCATTTTATTTCCTTGTAACTACTCAGATTGCCAAAAAAACGCTATTACAAAAAAAACTTATCTTTGCGTCATGAATGAGACGATTGCCATACCACTGCCTGAATATCCGGGATACAAACTCCTCTGCATGAAGAGAACGCAAAAATGCGTGAAGATTTTTCTCCACATTCGCTTGGCGATGTAAAGTTCAAATATATACTTCTTCCCGTGTGGTTAGGCGCTTACCGTTACAAGGGGAAATCGTATATTTTTACCGTTAACGGCCGAACCGGACAGGTCGTCGGCCGCCGTCCGTGGAGTATTCTTAAAACAACCATGCTTTAATGCGTTTCGTACACGTATCGGCAGGATGTCCTCCCACCATACCATAACTCCGGATAGAAACAGTCAAAATATTCCCGTCTATCCATGATAAATTCAAGTAAAAGGAGGGTATCTCCGGAAAGTCCCGGACGCGCCCTCCCCCAGTCATTTTTTACTTAGGCTGTTTCCCTATATAAGCGAGGATTCCGCCGTCGACGTAAAGGATATGTCCGTTTACGAAATTGGATGCGTCGGAAGCAAGGAATACGGCCGGGCCTTTAAGGTCGTCGGTTGTACCCCATCTTGCAGCAGGCGTTTTCGAGATGATGAAAGAATCGAAGGGATGGCGAGAACCGTCGGCCTGTTTTTCGCGTAGCGGCGCAGTTTGGGGCGTTGCTATATAACCCGGCCCGATGCCGTTGCACTGTATATTATATTCGCCGAATTCCGATGCGATATTGCGTGTCAGCATCTTAAGCCCTCCCTTTGCGGCGGCGTAAGCAGAAACCGTCTCCCGACCAAGTTCGCTCATCATCGAACAGATGTTAATGATTTTGCCGTGTCCTTTCTTGATCATGGAGGGAATTACGGCTTTAGCTACAATAAACGGGCCGTTCAGGTCAATGTCGATAACCTGGCGGAAGTCGGCCGCCGTCATTTCGCACATGGGTATGCGTTTGATGATACCGGCATTATTAACAAGAATATCAATGATACCGATTTCTTTTTCTATCCGGGCGATTGTCGTATTTACCCCCTCTTCATCTGTTACATCGAACACATATCCGTGAGCATCAATGCCTTTGGCTTTGTATTTTTCCATAGCATCTTCTACTAAATCCGGCTTTAAATCATTAAATACGATTTTTGCTCCGGCTTCGGCAAACGCTGTCGCGATGGAAAATCCGATGCCGTAAGAAGCTCCTGTTACTAAAGCTATTTTACCTTCCAATGAAAATTTATTGTCCATTTTTGTGAGATTTTGATATTATAATATATTTATAATCAGTGGTTCTTCGATAGATAATGAAAAAAATTCAATATAATTCCGGAAAGATTCAAGCGCAGGAAATCCGAATTTTTCCCATCCGTATCCGGTGTAATAAGTGATAGGCTGGTTCGGATAATAAGTTGTTACGCCCAACACATGCGTATGTG
>JAITBC010000447.1 GCA_031283785.1 Tannerella sp.
CCAAACAAGACATCCGGGACAATGGATAAACTGTTTGCTGAAACGATTGATGCAATCGGCAAGATGGAAAATACAATAAAAAGATAAGAGGAAAATTATGCGGAATATAAGTAGAAAAATCATCGGATTATTCCTGTTATGCGGGATTTATGTGCATTTATCTGCGCAGGAGGACGATATAAAAGCGGCTGAAACGGCATATGCATCGGAAATGTACGACCGGGCAATTGAATTGTATGAGTCCGTAGTAAAGAACTATGGAGATTCGTTCGAATTATACTATAATATCGGGAACGCCTACTATAAAACGGGTAAGATAGCGCACGCAATCCTTAATTATGAGCGTGCACTGTTGATAAAACCGGGAGACGGCGATATCCGGTTCAACCTGGAAATGGCCAAACAGCAGACAATCGACAAGATAGAACCGTTACAGGAATTTTTCCTTAGTAAACTGTTTCGCTCCGTGCAGAACCTGATAGCGGTAGATTCGTGGGCCACAATCGGTATTGTCTGTTTCATCCTATTTATTTTCTGCCTTGTATTGTTTTTCTTCTCCAAATGGATGCGTCTGAAGAAATTTGGCTTTTATCTGGGTATATTGTTGCTTGTTGTCGTTATATTTGCGAATATATTTGCTTATAACCAGAAAGAAGAACTTGTCAATCGTAACGGCGCTATCGTTTTCAGCCCTACGGTTACGGTAAAAAGTTCGCCGGACAATAGCGGGACCGATTTGTTCGTCCTGCACGAAGGGACGAAAGTCTTTATCAGAAGTACGGTCGGCGACTGGAACGAGATCGCTCTCGAAGACGGAAATGTAGGGTGGATAAATAAAAAGGATATTACCATAATATGATATATGCTGGAAAAGATACTTGATTACGAACGAGAGGCTTTTGCGTGGTTAAACGGCCATCATACACTGTTTGAAGATCAGTTTATGTGGCTGTTTTCCGGTAAGATCGCATGGATACCACTGGCGGTCACGTTTGTCGCAGTTCTTTTCTGCAAAAATTTGAAATATTGGAAAGAAACGCTTGTTTTTCTGCTTGCCGTCGCCCTTGTTGTTACCTTATGCGACCAGTTTTCTTCCGGCATTTGCAAGCCGCTGTTCGTCCGTTTCAGGCCAACGCACCACCCGGAATTTATGGATAAAGTGCAAACCGTGTTCGGATACAGGGGCGGTAATTACGGATTTATTTCGAGCCATGCTACCAATGCGTTTGGCTTTGTTACGTTTACTGCCCTTATTTTCCGGTATCGTTTTTATTTCATTATGCTCTACTTATGGGCAACCGTTAATTCGTACAGCCGGATTTATCTCGGCGTACATTTCATCTCCGATGTTATACCCGGAGTCGTCATGGGATTCTTTTTCGGATGGCTCGTTTTTAAATTGTATGTTTTCGCCCGTAAAAAACTTTTTGCAGATAATGCCGGCGTCGATAAGAAAGGAGGTGCTTCATATGTTTGTTCCCGTAACAGGCTGGATGTTATCCTGTATGTGTTGATTCTGATAATTATTATCATGCTAATATTAAGCCTGTTATATTCATTGGATTTTATACCTGCGATAATCTTTAAATAATATGTTTAAAAACAATGTTGTATAACATGATAATATTTAAGCATATAAATTTGGATAACAGGAAAACAGTTATTATTTTTCGGCAAATATTTCAATTAACACAGTAGTAACAAATAATATTTTGACCATGACAAAAACAATCACATTCAACGAGCTTCGAGAGATCAAAGATCGTTTACCGGACGGATCGATGCATTGTATTGCAGATGAATTAGGCGTTAATGTAGCAACTGTCCGCAATTATTTCGGAGGATATAATTATAAGGAAGGGAAAAGTTGCGGGTTGCATATTGAACCCGGGCCGAACGGCGGTATAGTTGTATTGAGCGATACGACGATTCTGGAACGGGCGCTCAAAATACTGGAAGATACATAACACCCCCTCTGCAAAAATAAATGATATGGAAAAAAAACTGGTTACTTTAGCTATTCACACTTTCGAAAAAGCCCGGATATTAAAAACAATACTGGAAGCCGAAGGGATAGAGGTTTTCATTCATAATGTAAACCTGATACAACCGGTTATATCTGCGGGCGTGCGCGTCCGTATAAAAGAAAGCGACCTTCCCCGTGCATTGCATATCATCGAAACTACTAAACTGTTTAAGGAAGAAAACGAATATCCGGATGAAGCAAACATAAAAAAAATACTCATCCCGGTAGATTTTTCCGATTATTCACTGAAAGCTTGCGAGATAGGTTTTAAATATGCAAATCAGGTCGGGGCGGAGATTATGCTGATACATGCTTATTACACGATGTTTGTACCGGCATCGTTGTCGTACCTTGGAATAGTACTTGACAATAACGTCTATGACGAGTCGATACATACCGTTTATAATCGCGTTCAGACGGATATGGGTAACATTGTGTCGGTCATAAATAAAAAAATAGCGGACGGAGAACTGCCGGACGTAAAGTATAACTATATATTCCGCGAAGGATTGCCGGAAGACGAGATTATTGCATTCACAAAAGAATACCGCCCGACGATGATCATGATGGGTACACGAGGGAAAAACCGTAAAAATATAGATTTAATCGGTAGCGTGACGGCCGAAATCATCGAATCTACCCAAACGCCGCTACTGGCTATTCCTGAAAATATGCCGTTCGATAATATACGGGAAGCCCAAAATATAGCGTTCGCCATATCATTTAATCAGCACGACCTTGTGGCATTCGACCGTTTTGTAAAACTCATGAAAGGCGTAATCCCGAAAGTGCACCTGTTTAATATATCGACAAGCAGGGATGAATGGAATGAAATCCGCCTGACCGGTACGCGCGAATACCTCCGGAAACGCTATCCCGATATGGAAATAGAATTTACCGTGCTGGACGACGGCGACCTGCTCGACGCAATAGAAAAGTTTGTACGCGAAAAAAATATTGACATAATAACGCTGACAACATACCGGCGCAGAACAATAACCCGGATTTTCCACCCCAGCATCGCCCGCAGAATGCTGTTCCATACGAACACCGCGCTCTTAGTCATCCCCAAATCGCCTCCCGCCCCATAGTCGCGGCCGCGCGTTCTTTTCGAATGGGGACGGACAACATGTGGAGCTTCGTGACGTCCTGCAAAAGCAGAAAATGCAGCTATAAGCCCAGTCTGATTCTTTTGATTCGTGCCGAACCGTTTTCCGAAAAAGACAGTTGCAAACTCTTGAGCGCATTTTTATATTCCGGTAAAGCGTCTAACTTTATCCTGTAAATACGATTTATACCGTCAGCCGTAATGGTTTCATGAAGGATGAGCGCCTGTGCGGCGGGAAATTCAGATTCTTTCTGTCGCTTTTCAGCCTCCACACTCATGCTGCCTTCGCTCCAGTTCAACCATTCGGTGAAATCCGACCGGCCAACAGGTTGTATTTCCACAGTAAGGGTGATTTTCCGGTTTGCCGACTCAAAAGATCCCTCTATCTCCAGGACAGGAGCGTCAGCTGCTTTCCAGAATGTAACGGGGCTGACGATTGCGGCGTTTTTCCCGAACCGGATATCAAGCATTTCCTTCACCGGCCAGCCGGCGTCCGAAACTTCGCCGCTGTAATACCAGCTTTGCCGCGATTCACGGAACGTCCATTCGGGGCAGGATGCCGTCTGCCGGTGTTTTCCGGCATAATCGCGAATGTCGTCAACCGTTCCGAGAATAAAGTACGTTTTATACGTCCACCGGATATTGTGATCCAGTATCTGCGTTCCTACCGGAGCGATATGTCCGGTTTGACCGTCTTTTTCTCCGCCGCTTCCCTTAAGGGCGTCGCCGGGATGAAATCCGCCGTTAAAGTTCATGACCTCCGGCTGGAATACGCCAATACCTTTCCCGTTATCGTCGAGCAGGGCAACCCAGTTTTCGGGCGTGTAAAAATGAACCCACGGCCATCCTTTTCCGTCGTTCTTTGTGACAACACGTGTGACGGGCCGACCGGAAAACGGCTGATCTCCCAGATAAGTTACCAGATTATACCATGCGCCGTTGGTATAAACGGCGGGCATTTCCTGTCCGCAGGCATGAAATAGTGTTTTGTCCGCTCGTTTGTTTACAATCGTTGCCTCCATGCTAATCACATTATTCTCCAATGTATAGAGACATTCAAATTCACAGTCGCCGGCTACTCCCGCCGTATGCGGCCACTGCATGGGAACACAACGTACAAGCATGGCATTCCGGCCGCGTGTCTCAAATGCGATCACTTTTGAACGGTTTCCGCCGGCGTCGCCCGACTGAATCGGGTTCCATCCCAAGCCTGCCCAGCTATCCGTCGGTTTTTCTCCGTTCGGGCCGATGTATGGCCATGGACCGCTATAATAGGACATCTGAATCTGACGCCCCCAATCCGCACTGTTAATCATATTTTTTCCGCCGTTGTCCTGAAAGGACAAATACGTGACCGCACCGCCGATACTCAGGTCTATGCCCAGTTTTATACGGTCGTTTTCCAGATAACGCATGGATGAATCAACCACCGGCACAATCGGCTTGTTCTGCTGCGAACAGGAACAGAACAGCAACGTCAGTAAAAGACACATATAATTTCTCATAACATCTGTTGTATTAATATACTCATAATCGGTATTAATATCTAATATAAATCCAAAAGAATCCGTTGTTTCAAAATATCCAGGCCGGAATCGAGCAGATAAACTTTGCCGCGTACGTGATATCGCTTGTGAAGCGGAACGTCGGTAGCCCGAAGTCGCAATCCGAAGCCGCCGTTTCTTTCGACGACGCCGGACGTGTTGAGGAATGTCAGCGCCAGTGTTTTGTCCTGTTGAGCCGACTGTACGGCGACCGCCCGTACAGGCCCCTTCAGGTCGTGCGTCAAAGGCTTCCATTCATCGTTAACAAGCACCTTAAGCGGCTGACCCTCGAAAACGGAACCGGAAAGGATCATGGAAAATTCCGGGTCCGAATGTACGTTTCCTTCACGGCTGTTGTCCCACCAGTATTCCAGGTCAATGTCGTCTTCGTTCGGGCTTAAGCGTCCGCCGCGTCTCCATCCGGTAAAAGACTGGGTGAACCACAGAGACTGTCCTTCGCTCTGACGCCACTTGAAATCTACCTGTTCGTCATTGACTGCAACCGGTAGCGTAGGGGAGGGCATCTGCAGCAGAACAGGATTAGTGTCGTCAGCGCCTATTTGTATGGCATTACTCTTGCCGGCTGTATCCTGTACAACAGCCAGAATTTGTTTTTCCGCCGGAGATAGTTCCTTCCCGACGGTCACTTTCAGCTTTTTAATATCCGAGGATCCGGACATTAAAAATACGCTGCCGAAAGTTCCATCCCCGTCACAAAATACCTGGTATCCGTCCAGCGAGTTATTTCTGGAATGAGGTAGCGGTCTCCATTTCTCACCTTCCTGTATCCATATTCGCGGGAAACGCCATTCGGTAAGCCCGGTGACAATCACCGGAATCAGGTTTTCTCCTCCGGAAATAGAGAACTGCGCCTCGTTTCCGCAGGCTTTTACCTTAACAGGCAAGTCTGAAATTTTTTCACCGATGCTTATTTCCGTAATGCGAGGAGCGTTTTCGGCATCTGTTTTTACTGTGTTTACCGCGCTTTCCGTGTCAAAGGTAGCGCCGTATGGCAACCAGTAGCCTTCTATTTGTATCTTGTCTCCGGCTTTCAGTTCCAGCCGGTCGGCATCCGCTACCAGACACATCCGCGTATCTGTTTCAGCGTCGCCCTTGAAAACTTCGCGGTAAGCGCCCAGTTGCACCGTTGCAGCAGGTTTTAGTGAACCGGCTGCGAATTTTTTGACGATGATGGCGTTGGAGCCTCTTTCATTCGTTGCATCTCCGTACACCGCCATGAAAAAATTTTCCGACGGCAGCGCTATCCCCTTGACGGGGAACGGTTTTTTGGCCGGATCAAGCCTGATTTCTTCGATTCCGGTGGCTGCGAAACGGTCGAAGCGAAGCGCCTGTATGACGGATGCTACGTTCAGGAAGCGGAAATGGGCGCGCGCATCTTCGATGACAAACGGCTTCAGGATTTCGTAAGTAACATCGAAATAACTTCGCAGTTCGTCGCTTTGAGGCGTCTCGAAAATATGTACCGTTGTTTTGACTTTTCCGTCGGCAGACAGGTAATGGAGGTCGATATCATACCAGTTCGGTCCGGTACTGCGATAAGTTGTTCCCTGATAGACGGTATGTATCCACTCTTTGCCGTCGAAATAAGAAAGAAAACTGTGTCCGGCAAGGTTGTCGTGCTGCGGCTGTCCAATCCAGAAATACGTCTGGCTCATTGCGCGAAAGTCGGCGATGGAGACGCCTCCCGGTCCGGCAAATTTAAACGGGACATAGCATGTCGTTTCCGTTACTCCGGTAGAACTGTGAAAATAATCCATCCATGCACCCAGTGAAGACCAGTGTTTGGTCATGTGGCGTCCCCAGTTTTGAAACAGGTGCAGGGATGTTAGCGTATGGCTTTCGCCCGGCTCCAGATATAGCGGGAAAAAAGTTTCACTGAAGGGAATATCGGTAGGATTATAGAATTTCTCTTCCTTTTCGCCTGCGAAATTTTTGGACACCTGTACTACGATGGGCATCGGATGACCGTCTTTGTCCAGCACAATCCCGCCTTCGGTAATCTCTCCGCCGTCCGACGATTCCTGGCATATATAAATCTTGCGTTTCTGCCGGTCGTTTGTGACGGTGAAAGTGGCTGTTTCGTAATAATTGGGAGCGTCATAAAATTTCTGCTGGAAACCGCCGGCAGTATGTGTCCCGACAATGTAGCAGCCTCTTTTTTTATCATAACGTACCGGATTAATGCCCGTCAGCAGTTTGAAGGCATTGGCAGGCAGAGGCACCGTTTCTCCGTACAGCGGAAATGAAAAATGCTGTATTGTTCCCTTTTCAAACGGTTTAAAGTCGTCGTATTTCAGGGAAACCAACCCGTTTACTTCCATTCTGCGAGGCTCAAAATTTCCTGTTCCATGCCAGGTGATGTCGACCAGAATCTTTTCCGGATAACAAAACAGCGCTAAATCTCCTTTCAACGGGGCTGTCTGATGTTCTCCCGATGTCAGTTGAACGTCAAACCAGTGAATTTCGCAATAATAAGGGCCTCTCCGGTACAGGTTGATACGGGTATTTTCCGGATTGTTTTGTGTCGAATAGCGGATACCGTCCGCATCTTCCATTTCAAACCATAACCACGGTTTGGCATCGTTTTTGCCGGCTAATATATGAGGCGTACGTAACTGTCCGACTAACTGATAATCCTGTGCCGCTATTTCGAAGGCAGTACGCGACGAATCGGTATAGGCTACTTCCAGAGAAGGACGGTTAGCGGAAGATTGATAAAAAAAATCCTCCTGCCAGCAGTTGTTTTCATTCGTTGCGTTCCTGTCGGATGTACAGGTTGATATCCCGGCTATCAGTATAACCGGAACAATCCATTTCATGTAAAAGATGTCTTTTTTCATTTTTATAAAGGCTAATATAAATATATGTGGTACAAAAATAACGATTATTTATTACATACGTACGCGACGATGTGTTACATACGTATGTAGTGATGTATTACATACGTATGCGATGATGTATTACATACGTATGTAGTGATGTGTTACATACGTATGTAATTTTCACTGCATACGTATGTAACCGTCAGAGGGTGTCTGTCATTCTCATTTCTTCGATGTAGGCAAGTGCATCCATAGATAAATCATTGTCGGCTGCCATATAGACGATGAGGGTTCGGCGAACCGGAATATCCTGTATCCCATTTTCGTCACAGGCAATAAAAAACGCTTATTTCATCACCATCCCGGATTTTGCCAGTTGACGCCCGTAAAGGCATTCATCTTGGACACTTCGGTCTGTTTGATGGGATATAGTAAATATCTGTCGGCGTTCGTCGGCCGTGTCGCCAGCTTGATACGTGTATAGGTATATCCGTCGGCATTTTTCGTGATATGCATACCTGTAACGAAGCCGTCCGTTTCGTTTAGAATCTTCCAGCGGCGGACGTCAAAAAAGCGATGTTCCTCGAAAGCCAGTTCAACGCGGCGTTCGTTACGATAGCGTTTGTCAAATTCTTCTTTTGACAAACCTGTCGGTAGCGACGGCATCCCGGCTCGTGCACGGATGGCATTCACTGCATCGCGTGCCGACATCGGACTGCCGCCGGCGGCAGACGTCACCGGCGCGTCGGGGCCGGAAGCCTGATAAGATGCTTCGGCAAAGTTCAGGTACAGCTCGCCCAACCGGAAAATCTTCATTAGCCCGTCGGCATCCACGTTCGCATTCGAACGGTAATTATTGAATTTGCGCATGTAATAGCCTGTACGGGTATACCGGACGTCCGTGAGACGGTTGGATATTTCACAGTTTCCTCCCACAAAAGTTTCCACCGGTATCGGGGCCGGCGGTGGGGTATAACATTCCACCTGGAAGTTGCGGAGCGTAATCTTATAACCGGCATTAGCGGTGACGTCGAACCGGAAGAAATGGTTTTCCGGTTGAGCGCCGCCGTTGGCATTGACGCCAAAGCCGAAGCGTTGGATACCGTCGGCGAGGTCGAACTCGAACCGCGTCCATTCCGAAGCTGCCGGAACAGGGATATTTGCTCCGGATTCAACTCCGCCCTGCGGCCCGCCGGCAACGCAATAGAAGAACTCGGCGTCGCCGATAGACTGTTCGCTTTTATATTCAAACGTAACCACCCGTTTTTCGTCGAGAGTCAGCGGTTTGCCCAGTTTTGTCGTATGAATCCACGGATCGCCGCCGGTCGTTTCCAGTGTGATTTCGTCGCCGTTTTGCGTCACAGTGATATTGTTGACGGTAGAAGTGAACTGTAGCGGATAAACGGTTTTATCTATTTTCCCGGATGTAAGCGAACGGGGAGATTCGTTATAGTAAATCGACGCATAAAACCGAGGATCGCGGTTGGCATACGGATTGTCAGGGTCGTAGCCTGAAGCCGGATTGATGATCGGTTGCAGGTGATCCGCATCTGAATAACCGAGAATCGGCATTTCTCCATTTGCCGTTTCATAGCAGTCTACCAATTCCTGCGACGGACAGGCTCCGGCCTTTACCATGCCTTCCGTAATGGGCGTTCCGGCATTTTTCCATACGTTCGTTCTCCATGTCGTCGATTCGAATATCGTTTCCTTATCAGATGAGCGGCTGGGATCGGAACGCTGGATAAAATAATAGGCGTATGGATTCTGTGCGATATCTTCCGCAACCGGCGTGTTATACAATTGATAACCATGAGCCAAACACCGGTCTAATGCTTCTTTGGTAATTGAGGCGGCTTTTTCCCAGGTATATTTACTGTTGCCCGTATTCCACAGTGGACTTGCGGCGAACAATGCCGTCTGCGACTTCACGGCGCAGGCAAATCCACGGGAAACCTTACCCCGCTCCGTATCGTCTATCGACCAGCGAAAGCCGATCGCCAACCCTTCGCTTTCGGGTGTAGCAAGTGCGGCATCACATTCGGACAGTATGAAATCGGCCACCTCCTCGAACGATGATCGTCTGTCTTGCGTGAAATCATGATCTACTTCGTAAGGCGTATCCATCAACGGCACTCCGCCGTAACGTTTGATAAGTTGCAAATAGAGATATGCCCGTATGACCCGTACTTCGGCAATCCAGCCGTTTTTTTCGGTTTCGTTGAAGTTGTAAGTCGCCATAGCAGGGTCGGCCATACATTCCAGAAACGTATTGCACCGTCGGATGGCTTGAAAACAATAGTCCCACGGGTCTATGTAACTTGCGGTCAACGGATTGTACGTAGACGAAGTGATGCCGGTATACCAGTCGTACACGGCGCCGTTTACGCCGTCGCCGGCGTCATGCGCCTCATCACAAAAGGAAGCCAGCGGGGTAGTTTGATTCTGATAGGTAAAACCGACCTGCGGGATGGAGGAAATACAGGTATTGTAATAATTTCGGGTACGATGGTACGTACTGAAAATATCATTCAGGGTGACACGCCCGTCCGAAGGCATGTCTAAGTTTGCACAAGCGCCCAAACCAAGCAGGCACGTCAAGATACAAAATATAGTGAAAATTCTTTTTCCCATCTCTTTACATTTTAAAAGTTAAGACTTATACCGATGTTATACACGCGGTAAGGTTGAAACACATCCATTGCCCCGATTTCCGGGTCTATATATTTGGAACGCATCCGGTCGAAGGTGAACAGATTTTGCGCATTGCAGGCGATCCTGATTTTCTCCGAAGCTATTTTGCGGGAAATGGATAGCGGCAATGTATAGGCAATTTCCAGATTTCGCTGGCGAAGATAGGAGGCGTCCATCACAAAGAAACTGTTAGCCACATGGTTTGTAGAAGTTGTCAATGACAATGCCGGAAAGTTGATTTTCTCCCCTCCGGCATAACGTTCCGGCGTCCATGCATGTTGATGAATGTCGTTAAACACACCCTGATATGCATTTTCGTATGCGCCGACGCCCGAAATCGTCACGGACGCCTGCGCCGTTCCCTGAAACAGGAAACTTAGTTCAAAGCCTTTGTACTCCAGTCCTCCGTTCATATTGTAATACATCTGCGGATAACGGCTGTACCCTATCGGCGCAAGATCTTTATCGTCAATTGTCCCGTCGCTGTTCAAATCCTGATATATAAAATCGCCTACACGTGGCGTACCGAACGCATATGTCAGGTGGCGGCCTGTTTTCTCTTCTTCGGAGTTGAACATCCCGTTGCCGTTGCTGTAATCGACCAGGTATCCCCACTGCTGTCCGACGCTGAATCCTTCCGTCCGGTAGGGATAAGCGTAATCTTCTCCTTTAGGCGCTTCGTTAATCTTGAGTACTTTGTTTTTATTCCGGTGTATGCCGGCTCCCGCATACACCGACAAATCCGCGTTTATTTGCTTGTTGTAAAGGATCGACGCCTCATATCCAATATTTTCCATCCGTCCGTTGTTCAGTTTGGGATAATTGTTCAGCACAACCCCCTGGTAAATGGGAATTGTCCCTGCACTGTTAGTCAACATGTTGTCGCATTTATTGATAAAGTAATCGAGGCGGATGGTAAAGGCATTCAACAAACCTGCATCTATTCCGTAGTTTTGCTTTTTGATTTTCTCGGCCGACAGGTTGGGATTGCCTTTTAATCCTTCATTTCCGTTCGTGTCGTAATAATCAAGATACATGAAACGGGTGTCGCCCAACTGGTCGTTCGCATTTATACCGTAAGACATGCGTAGCTTCAAGTGTGTCAGCAGCTTGTTGCCGGACAGAAAATCTTCGCCGGAAACAATCCATGCCGCAGAGATAGCCGGTGTAGCAATGTACCTGTGATCGGGATGAAACTGTTCGGACCCGGAATAGCCGAGATCGCCTTTCAGGAAATATCGGTTTTTATATCCGTACAGCGCCGTGACGCCCAGACTTTCCCGCTTATAGGGCAGGATTCTGGCGCCGGTGGCCAATTCCTTTTCCTGCTGTAGATAAAAAATATACGCCATAGCATTGATGCTGTGCTCGCCGAACGTACGTTTATAACTTGCATTGGCAAAAAGATTCAGATTGTAGAAGAATAAGGAGCCTTTGTTATACGTCAACGGCGTATTTTCATTTGTTCCCTTTTTGGTAAATTCCAGCGTCGAATAGTCATTACTGCGGACATAGCGTTCGAAGTCCTGAGGCGTATAAGTAATATTGTTGGAATATGTTTGATATGCGATTAACCCTGTGGCCGACAGTCCGGGCGTCAGGAAACTCATGTCGAGCGTCAGGCCTGCCTGCGACATGATACTCGTTTCCAGTTGCCGCACATATCCTGAACGATTCAACAATCCGTATGCAGGCGAGTTTTCCTGGTCGTGCGTGACGACCTGATT
>JAITBC010000449.1 GCA_031283785.1 Tannerella sp.
TATAAGAATGCCATGCCGCACAAAGACGGCGTCATGCTTAATACATAACACGGCTTGGTATAGCTGTTCACATGATTGTTTTGTGATTTTTTCTCCCTGAATCGCTGATATTCGGCTGAGACATACTGTCAGGTAAATATTTTTTCATCCTCTACTGTAATTTTTACTACCTTTGAACGACTAATTGTTCAAAAAGTATACCTAATGAAATCATCGAAAACAGAAGAAACGGAAAAATTCATGTCGATAGTCCGATCGAACGAACGTGTCATCTACAAAATATGCACGTTTTACGTTTCGCCGGAATATTCTCTGAACGATTTGTATCAGGAAGTGATTTGTAACCTGTGGGAAGCCTGGCCGCGGTTCAGAAACGAATGTGCTGTGAGCACGTGGATATATCGCATCACGCTTAACACCTGCATTTCGGGACTGCGCAAGCTAAGAAGCCGACCGTCGTCCGTGACAATACACGACGTGCCCGACACGTTTGTGACGCCGGACGACCTGACCGACAACATTCGTGAAATGTACCGCATGATTTACAGCCTTCCTCAACTGGAACGCTCTCTGATACTGCTCTGGTTAGACGAAAAGAGCTATCGGGAAATAGCCGATATTACCGGGTTGACGGTCGGTAACGTCGGCATAAAAATCAAGCGTATCAAAGAAAAACTTGTTCAAATGTCAAATCAATAAACTAAATGTCAAATCAATAAACTATTCAAGACAATGGAAACTGAAGAATTAAAAAAAACATGGAATTTGCTCGACGAACATCTGCGCCGGCAAGAAATACTGAACACGGCGTTAATGAAAGAAAACCTGCTCGGCAAATCAACCAAACGGCTGGGGCAGATGATTAATTACAGTTATTTCGGATTGGCGCTTATGACGGTTGGACTGGTAGCTGTGGCGTATACACTTGCGATACAAATTATCTACTTCGGATTCGGACGGCTTCATAGCATCATCATGCTGGTGGTAACCCTGTTTATGCTGTTTGCAATCGTGACAGGCATTGTCGGTCTGGCAAAACTGCAGAAAATAGACTTTTCCGCTCCCGTAAGCGAAAACATGCGTCACATGGAGGAGTATCGCATCTGGTATTCCAAAATCACCCTGTTAACGTGGATATTCTCCGGCGTGCTGATTACCGTTATTTTTGCCGTAATTGCAATATTTGAAAATGTATCTGCCTGGCAGTGGGCGGTTATATGTGGAATGATCGGTGTCGGCATCGTCCTCGGCAGATGGGAATACAAACGCATGTTCCGGAAAAATATAGATTCCATACTGAAAGATTTGGAAGAACTGGAAAAACTGAAAAGCGAATGATACGTGGAAAATATCTGCATTTCCACCGTAAATTTTACCGGACATTTTTAAAGGTGGTATGTGCGGAATGTTGAGGTTTTCATGTACATTTCCCCTATAAATTTCGCGACCCATTTTTGTCCGTTTGTGTGTAATCGGAAATTTCATGTAACTTTGCACGGAAAATATTCGCATATTCTTTCGCACGTAATCAAGATGATGGAAAACGGTTATTAGAGACTGTTCAGCGAAAACGGGATGAAGTTTTTCCCGGGGGGGGAACAAGCGTATACGGATTTTTAATATTATATGGCAACAAGTTTAATATGGCAAACATAATTTAATATGAAACAAATGAAAACAAAAAGTATTTTTTTTACATTGTTGGTGACCATGTTCATGATTGCCTCATGCTGTCGGGAAAACGCAACTGACCGTGATCCGGTTGACTATGTGAACCCATACATCGGGAATATCAGTCACATGCTTGTGCCGACGTACCCTACGGTACATCTCCCGAACAGTATGATGCGTATTTTCCCTGTACGCACGGATTTCACGGGCAACCGTTTGAACGGACTGCCGCTGATTGTGACGCACCACCGTAGCGCTTCGACCCTCAACTTCATGCCGTATCCACATTCCGGAGGCACGCCTTTTGCGCAGCCCGGCATGTCGTTCGCTTACGACCGCGAGAAACTGACGCCGTATCGCTACGGTGTATATCTCGACGAGATGGATGTCTACGTAGACTATGCGCCGTCTCATCAAAGTGCCGTCTACAGCCTGACCTTTCCGCCGAAAAGCACTCAGTGCCTGATTTTCGGAAGCCGTCACGGCGAACTGAAAGCGGAAGGGAACACGATAAGTGGATTTCAATCCGTCGGAAGAGAAACAAAAATCTATTTCCATGCCGAAACGGACGTGGCGCCTGTGCAAACAGTAATGGCGACCGGCGATACGCTTGTGCTGGCGTATCCCGCAGGTACGGCGAGGCTGGGGCTTCGGTACGGTATCTCATTCATCAGCACGGAGCAGGCAAGGAAAAACCTCGAACGCGAAATTGCAGGATACGACGTCGAAGCGGTGGCTTCCGAAGGACGCCGGATATGGAACGAAGCGCTCGGAAAAATCAGTATTGAAGGCGGAACGGACAACGAAAAAACGGTCTTCTATACATCTCTCTACCGCGTATATGAGCGTCCCGTCATACTCAGTGAAGACGGCCGGTATTTCAGCGGCTTCGACCACAAGGTGCACGACGACGGAGGCCACCCGTTTTATACCGACGACTGGATATGGGACACTTACCGTGCGGCGCATCCGCTCCGTCTGCTGATAGATGGAAAGGCGGAAAGCGACATCATCCGTTCGTACGTATTGATGGCAGAGCAGTCGGAAAACATGTGGATGCCGACTTTCCCCGGCGTGTCGGGCGACTCGCGCGGCATGAATTCCAATCACGGCGTGGCTATGGTGGCAGACGCCTGTGCCAAAGGATTGCAGGGATTCGATTTGGAAAAGGCTTACGAGGCGTGCAAAGGGTCTATCGAGGAACGTTCGCTTATTCCATGGTCGGACATTCCTGCCGGCGAGCTTGATGCTTTCTATAAGGAAAACGGATATTTCCCCTCACTGAAACCCGGCGAAGCGGAGACCGTTCGCGGCGTCCATTCGTGGGAGAAACGCCAGCCCATCGCCGTTACGCTCGGCACGTCGTACGACCACTGGTGTCTCTCGCGTCTTGCGAAAGCGCTGGGAAAAGACGAAGATGCAGCCCGTTTTCTGCGCAGTTCGTACAATTTCCGCAATGTCTTCAATCCCTCGACAGGATTTTTTCATCCGAAAGACAGGGAAGGGAATTTCATCCCCGACATCGACTACCGTATATCGGGCGGACCGGGCGCACGCGATTATTACGACGAAAACAACGGCTACATTTATCGCTGGGACGTACAGCACAACATTGCCGATCTTATTGCGCTGATTGGCGGCAACGAAGCTTTTGTCAATGCCGTCGAAGATATGTACAACACGCCTTACGGCATGTCGCGATGGGAATTTTACAATACACTGCCCGATCATACAGGCAATGTCGGCATGTTTTCGATGGCGAACGAGCCTTCGCTGCATATCCCTTATCTATACAACTATGCCGGTCAGCCGTGGCGGACACAGAAGCGTATCCGCAATCTGCTCGAACAATGGTTCAGGAACGACCTTATGGGCGTCCCCGGCGACGAGGATGGGGGAGGGATGTCGGCTTTTGTCGTTTTCAGCCAGATGGGATTTTATCCCGTGACACCCGGATCGCCGACGTACAATATCGGCAGTCCGGTCTTCAGCCGCATCAGGATGGATCCGGGCAATGGCGCCTGTTTCGAAATAGAAGCCGAAAATGCTTCTTCCGACAACAAGTATATACAGTCCGCCACGCTCAACGGCAAACCGTGGGACAAGCCCTGGTTCAGCCACGACGATATACGTAACGGAGGCAAACTGACGCTCGTCATGGGCGACAGACCGAACAGGACGTGGGGTATTGCCGAGCCGCCCCCTTCGGCAGAAAAGATGAAATAAATAAAAAGAATGGCAGCGTATATCTGATTACGGACGGTTACGCAAACGAACGCACAAAATCGGGATACGTTTTGTCGGCGGGAAACCGGACGTTTAGCCGGCGGCGTATTTCGTCCAATATTTCTATTGTTATCAGGGAGTTGTGGAGGCTGTTTACGGTCGATTCTTTACGGCCTTCCATGATGATATCAATAAATTCGGCTATTTCGTAATAATATTCGTTTTTGTCGGTCTTCGGACGGATGTGTTCTGTTGTTTTTTTACGGCGGATAAGAGAAACATCGCTTATGATATTGATGCGATCCCGCAGAAT
>JAITBC010000243.1 GCA_031283785.1 Tannerella sp.
ATCGGAAATGCGGATGATGGCGATGTTGCACGACGTAACGGCGGAGCCGAATGAGGCGAACGCGCAAGAGATGCAGCGTATTAAAGCCGAAGCGCAGAAAAACGGGACGTTTATGAAAGCCCCCAACGGCAAAGAGAGCAAGCTTAATGAACGTCAGTGGCTGCAGGTGAGGACGGGGGCATTTAAGGAGTGGTTCGGGGATTGGGAAAATAACCCTGAAAATGCGTCGAAAATAGTTGATGAGAATGGGGAACCGATGGTGATGTATCATGGGACGGATGCGGAGTTTACGGAGTTTGCCCCAGATAAAGGGGTGAATTTTATAAACGGTATTTGGTTAAGCCCGATTTACTCAGATGCACAAAGTTATGGCAACAATGTAATGGAATTTTTTGTTAATATCAGGAATTTTGCGACGGAAAAAGATGTTGATAAAGTTATTCAAACGGACGGATTGACCCAACAGGAAAGAACGGACAGGTTGAAAGAAGATGGTTATGACGGATTCAGAGATTATTTTGAAAAGGAAGAATATATTGCCTTCACCCCTTCTCAAATCAAATCCGCTACTGCGAATAATGGGAATTTTGACAGCAGGAATGAGGATATACGGTTTATGCAAACTCCCGACGGCACTGTCTTCGGTTTTACTGACGGCACAGATGTTTATTTAGATGAGAATCTGGCCAATGCCAACACTCCGATACACGAGTTTGGTCATCTGTTTGGAGACTGGTTGAAAGCGGAGCATCCTGAATTATGGAATGTACTTAAAGAGGCAGTGCGTCCGACAAAGTATGTGAGCGACGTTTTGGCAAGTCCAGCATATAAAAAGTATTTTAAAGGTACAACGCGCGAGAAAGTTGCAGATGCGATACGCACCGGACAGAGTGCAGATGCGGCTACCAACAGGGCAGTTGAAAAGGTGCTTGACGAGGCGGCGACAACGGCAATTGGCGACAATGGCGAGGCAATGTATCACGCGGGCGATATTTTGGGTACCGCAAGAGTTATGAGCGCACTTGGTAAAGTGTGGAACGCGATTAAGGAATTTCTGAGCAGGATACCGTCTTTTTCAAATATAAATATTAACGGCAAAACGCTTACCGAACTCACTCCACGTGAATTGAGCAAAATGACCATCGACCAGCTTGCGCAGGCTTCTGTAAGGGAAATGACGGAAACGAACGAACTTGAAGATATAAAAGCGGATATTGCAGCCGCAGAAGCAGAAACTGACACCAACCCGACAGAGGCACAGAAGAAAGCGGGAAACTATAAGATGGGTCATGTTAAGATACAAGACTTTGATATTTCGATAGAAAATCCCAAAGGTAGCGTAAGGCGTGGAGTTGATGAGAATGGTAAGGCGTGGGAAACGAAGATGTATAACACATACGGTTATTTTGGTAAAACCGAAAGCAAAGACGGCGACCATATAGATGTGTTTCTTGGCGATAATCCTTTAAGCGAAAAAGTGTTTGTGATTGACCAGATAAACCCTGAAACAGGGGCGTTTGACGAGCACAAGGTGATGTTTGGCTTTGAGAACTTGGAAGATGCGCGAAAAGCGTATCTGTCGAACTATGAGAAAGGCTGGAAAGGATTAGGCAACATAACCGAAACTGATGTGGAAACATTCAGGGATTGGGCGAAAATGGACGGCAAAAGGATAAAACCGTTTGCAGAATATAAACTTAATAATAAAGATGAAAAAGGTAATAATTTGGATGCGTCTGCAAAAGTGGGAATGGGAGTTGGCGTCAATGCCACCAGTGTACGGAACGGAAGGTCTCTGCGGACAGATAATTCCACATTCGATGGGA
Organism: Tannerella sp.; assembly: GCA_031283785.1. The sequence goes on from JAITBC010000243.1 coordinate 1,827, forward strand.
ATGGCAATAATGTTAGACAACGAGGCGCGAGCGCTGAAAAATCTTATACGCAGATTGCTCAGGATGTTGAAAGGGTGATAGAAACTTTGCCGGCTAATGCGACTGAAGCCGATATACGCGATGCGTTAGAAAAGATAAGTCCGCAACTGGCAAGGGATAAAAATCTTGTTGGAATAGTGCAGCAAGCATTGTACGAAAAAGAATTTGCAAGTGTTATTGATAAGTTCTTCGCGGGTGATGCAAAAGATTTGCAACAGCGATTTTTTACGCTTGCACGCACGCCTAAATTTATGCGTGATTTGGGAGTAACAGGCAACCGATTTACTTTGTCATACGGCGTAATATCACGGCACTTTAATAAAGATGCTGACCACAAGCTTACACCCGAAATATGGAAACAGTTACCACAAGCGATACAAAAACCCTTTGCAATTACCAGACGTGGCGAAAATGATTACAGGTTATACACTACCATACAGACAGATACAGGTTTTGTTGTTGTTGGCGTTGATGTAAAGAAAGATGGCAGGGACACAACTGTAAATTCAATATCAACTGTATTTAACAAGACAACAGATAGAGCAGAAAACGAAACAGTTATCTATGAGGACAAAAAAATAACTCCCCGTCAAAAGGCAGTTCTGTATCGGCACAATTCCGAAACATATCAATCTGATGGGGAATTAGACGCTGCAAAGGTACAAAAAGATTCTGAAAGTACAAGATTTCAGGTGATAAAAACAAATTATACCCATAAGTCGGTTTCAAAAGCGATTATCAATGAATTTAAGAAAAGAGGCGTTGCAGAGGCGACTTCAAACAGCAGCAATACAACGAGTTCGGAATATTATAAAATTAAATATAAAGGCGTTACTTATGATTTTCGCTTTGCTAATCACTCACAATGGGTAGATAGCAGAAAGGATGCAACACCCGACAGCGAAGTTACATTTGACGATGACAACAAAATAGATTATGTGCATATCTCTACCGATGAATTAGGACCTAAAAAAGCAGATATCACAGGCTTTATAAATTGGGTAGATAAATGGAACAGCGAAACGCACGACAGCAAACCCGATTTTGAATATGCAGTTGAAAAAGCCAAACACAACCCGCTTTTTAGAATGTTAATTAAAGACGAATTGATAAAGCGTATTGGCGAAATTCAGAGAAAAAAAGCAAATGAAATAATAGAAAAAATTCCTTTATTAAAGGAGGTGCAAGAACTTGAAGAAAAACTGACAAAAGAAACAGAAAGAAAAAATGCTCATAAGAAATACTATAAAGAAAATAAAGATAAAATAGACGCAAGGATACAGGCGATAGAAGCCATTTTACCTGAAAAAGAGGTTCAGCAGGAAGAAGAAGAATATTTCGGCAAAAAAGAATTTATAGATATTGGTAGATACTATGGTTTTAATAGAGGTCTTTACAGACTTACAGACGAAGAAATAAATAAAAAAGCATTTGGATACTACAATGAGGAGAAAAACAGGATAGAGAATATTATTAAAAATAATAAATTTATTTTGTCTGAAAGGGAAAGGTTAAACAACCCTGATTTTCGCTCGCGAAGTTATATGTCTGAATATGATAATCCCGAAAATGTTCAAAGAGAGTTAAGGCGATTAAAAGGACTGTCGGAAAAGGAATATGAAAAATTGATAAATTACCGAAATAAACAAGCGGAATACGATAAAAAAGAGGCGGTAATTAATAAAAAATATCAAGAAGAACTAACAAAGTTTGGAAAGGAAAAATACGACGAATTAAATGCGGAACTTGGGATATTGAAAAATAGCCTGCCAAATTCATATCAACCTGTTGAAAGCGTTGAAGATATTAATAATAAATTATACGGCGATGGAGCGTAT
>JAITBC010000224.1 GCA_031283785.1 Tannerella sp.
TGAAAGTGTACCAGTCCCAGCGCTTGTATTCTTCGCCGAGGGAAGGCTTTACGGTAGCCGACTGGTCTACCTTTTCGTATTCTCCTTCGTCGGTATAGTTATAGTAAACCGAAGGAAGAGTCCAGCCTTTCAGATCTTTATGTTGCTTGTCGAAGTTGAATGACACTTTTCCCGAAAGACCTTCTATGAAGGGTAAGCGCTGGTCGACTGTGATGTTGTAAGTCGAAATTTCATTCTGGTCTTTCGTTTCTCCCCTGTTGTGCATCGCTTCGTAAAGGCTGACGCCGAGCGAACTTTGGAAAGCGGATAATCCGTTACTATACCGGTCTACTTCGTTCGGCACGGCACGATACAGCCGTTCCATAATATCGTCGGCCCCAAGTCCGGTTCTGGCGACAATGTCTCTCATGAATGAGTTGTCAAACGATATTTTGGTCGTATTCGTAGCCTGTATATCCATATTTGCGCGCGCAGTATAGCGTTTGTAATCCTGCGCGTCGAACATACTGTTTTGGTACACATATCCTACTGAAACAAAGGCTTTGATCTTTTCCGTACCTCCGGACACGGATACCGTGTGTTTGTTTGCATTGGATATTTTCATGTAATTGCCCACCCAATCAGTATTGGGGTAACGGTCGGGATCGGAGCCGCTACGATATTTGGTTATTTCCTCAGCCGACATTATTTGTTCCGTAAGTCCGTCCATTTCGTATGCCTTATTCCGAAATTCAAAATAATCGGCCGAACCCATAAATTCCGGGGTGCGCATTGGTTTCTGCCAACTGGCCTCACCCTTGTAGGTTGTGGTAAATCTACCGGTCACACCACGTTTTGTCGTAATAAGGATTACCCCGTTAGCGCCTTTCAGTCCATAAGGAGCGACGGCAGCGGCATCTTTCAATACCGTCATGGATTCGATATCTTCCTGATTCACGCGGTCTCCGGGACGTTCCACTCCATCGACAAGGATCAGGGGTTGAGAACCTCTGACATAAATTGTAGCGCCGTCGGATCCCGGCGCTCCGCTTTGTTGAAATGTGATGACGCCCGAAACTTTTCCCCCGATATTATTGGAAAGCCGGGGCGACGGCAAAACCGCGATGTCCGCACCTTTAATACTGCTGACAGCCGAGGTCATTGTCAGGCGCTTTTGCGTACCGTAGCCTACAACGACCACTTCGTTCAGCGCTTCCACATTCTCCCTAAGGATGACTTCTAACGGATTGTTTCCCTGTACGATTACTGTTTCCGTCAGATAGCCGACATAGGAGACTTCGATTTCCAAACCGGAAACGGATTGATTCAAAGTCAAACTAAACTCTCCCTCCGTATCCGTAACAGTACCTGTCGACGTTCCTTTTATTTTCACGGAAGCGCCGATAATAGCCTCGCCGTTTTGATCCGTGACTTTTCCGGTTATCGTCCGGGATTGTTGCCCTATGGCGGACATTTTTTCGCCGGAAGCGGAAAGAATGGTTAAAAGAATAAAGCATGTCGTCAGCATTAATTTACCTGCCGACGAACCAATTTGTTTGAACCGGCAACGCTTAAACATTCCCCGATTCGGATCACCTGATGTGTTCTGCATAATTTGTAAACTTAAATAAGACATTTTTACTTGAATAAACAAAATCATTTTAATTCTCTTGAAAAAAAACGCAAAAGCAGTTTCTCGCCTTTTTTTACGGTGCAAATATAGATGGGAAGATTTTCTCGGAACAGGCTCATTTTTGCCAAAAACAGATACGAAAAGATGCATGCGGAATAAAATACATTTTTGGCAAAAATAGATACACCGGTAATTGACAACTTTTTTATACATTTGTAGCGACATTGCAACCCATTGATAACTCAAAAACGCATGAAACACAAATCGTTGATTTTTTATATGACGCTGTTCTTTGCTTTTCCTCCCGGTTTGTCCGCCTATAACCTCCGGCAAATCAACAGTAAGGACGGACTGTCAAACAGTTCTATAATATGTCTTTTCCAAGACAGCAAACGATTCCTTTGGATAGGCACCTTCGACGGCCTGAACATGTATGACGGCCGCGACATACACATTTACAAACCCGACATCAATAGCCAAAACAGCCTGTCGAGCAATGTGATCCGGAACATCGTCGAAACCGAAAACAATTATCTTTGGATCAGCACCAAATGGGGACTCAATAAATTCTCGCGGCGCGACAACATCATTGAAAGATGTTATAACGAATTTAAAGACGACGCCAATGTCGCCAGAGATAAAAACGACAACCTGTATGTGCTTGGAAAAAAAGGTATACTTTCGTTCTACGACAAACAAAAAAATAATTTCATTGATCTCCCGGTGAATGAAATTATTCAATGCGGCGACATGACAGGCCTTTTTGTAGATATCAATGATACGATTTATATCACATATAACGGATCTGTTGAAAAATATACGGTTACATTCGACGGTCTGATGCGCCCCGATATTACGCGTCATGCGAATTACAAACACCCTTTTCCTGTCGACTATGCATTTTACGATAAGGAAAGATTGTTTATTATAAACCGAAACGGCGATTTATACATCATCAATTCACAAAGAACGGTTTTTATCCGGAACATACGGCGCCTTATCAGTGAAAACGGGATTATCTCCACCTTAATCCTTGACGGTACGGATATCCTTATCGGATTTAAGACGAACGGTTTGATATGTCTCCGTTCACAACAAAATTATGAACCTGAAAGAATTGATATCAACTGTGGCGTTTTTTCACTTTGGAAAGACAAAGCCCAGGATATCGTATGGATAGGAACCGACGGGCAGGGTGTTTATGCTCTGACTAAAGAAGATTATTCATTCAAAAACCTGAATCTCGCTCAACTGCCCGTCAAAAAAGAACGTCCGGTAAGAGCCGTTTGTACCGACCACCTGAACCATTTATGGCTCGGCACGAAAGACAACGGCGTCATCCGTATAAAAAATTATACTTCAGGCACGGATTACACGCCGGCCAACGTCGATCATTTCACAACCCGCGAAGGATTGAGCAACAACGCCGTATTTGCGTTCCATCGCGGCAGCGACGTCATATGGATAGCCTCCGACGGGCCGGACGTCAATTATTATTCCTTTCAGGACAAAAAAATACACACGCTTGCCAATCACACACCCATACAGTTTTCATACATCCACGCCATCTTTGAATCCGGAGATACCGTCCTGTGGGCCGGGACAGGCAACTCTCTTGTTAAAATATACCTTAACAGGCAAGGTATCCGCTATGAGACGCGACAGGCGCAACGTTTTACATTCGACATTAAAAACGACCAGCTATTCAACCAGATCTATTCCCTTTATCCCGAAAACGATACCGTCATCTGGATCGGCGTCAGGGGTAACGGAATCATACGCTTCAATTCCATAACCGGAGATTACCGGATGTTCAACTTTGATGAAAGAGGGGTTGCCCCGATGAGCGACATACTTTGTATTCACAGGGATAAGAACAAAACGTTCTGGTTAGGATCCAGTTATGGACTTACCCGTTTTGAACCGTATCCCGACTGGAGTTATAATTATAAGAATTACAACGAAAACGACGGTCTTTCGAACAATACGGTTCATGGGATTCTTGAAGACAGGGATGGTGAGTTATGGCTAAGTACCAATGCGGGAATTATCCTGTTCAACCCGTCGAATGAGACTTTCAGAAATTTTAATCAAAAAACGGGATTGAAAATCACAGAGTTCAGTGATAACGCTTATTATAAGGATGAATTTCGATCAATCTGCTTTTTTGGTGGAGTTGACGGCGTGGTGTGGATAAAAAAAGAGGATAATTATAAAAAAAGATATTTCCCTGACATTTATTTCACCAAACTCCGAATTTTCAATAAAGAATACACCATTCATGATTTTGAAAAAAATAAAGGAAAAGAAAGTTATATCGAACTTTAT
>JAITBC010000230.1 GCA_031283785.1 Tannerella sp.
AATGCAGTACAAAATTACACAAAATATCTGAAAAAAACAATAGATAAGAATAAAAAAAGTTTCAACAAAATGCGGTTAATCAACTATATTTCAGTGATTTGTTTATTTTTGAGGTATTATTGTTTATGGGCGGTTATTTCCCGATACAGAATTTTGAGAAAATATTACCGAGAACTTCGTCGGTAGCAATTTCGCCGCCGGTTATTTCTGCCAGATAGTGGAGACATTCGCGGATGTCGCCGGACAACAGGTCGCCGGACAACCGACTGTCGAGGCCTTCCATAACGCGTTCTATGGACTCTTCGGAGCGAAGCAGTGCTTCATAATGACGGACATTTGTCACGATAACCTCATTCCCGAAGACCTTATTTGTATCGGCAAGGCGGATGATATGATTTTTTACCCGCTCAATATCTGCCGGTTCTTTACATGATATATGGATTGCCCGTACATTTCCCGACGTATGAATAGGGCTGCGGCGTGCTATATCGTTTTTCGTTCCTATCATAAGGATAGGTTTATTGAATTTCTGCAGCCAATGGCTTATTGAAACCATTTCTTCGGTCTCCCCCTGTGTAAGATCGAAAAGATACAGTATGATAGATGCTTTTTCCGCTTTTTCGAAACTGCGTTGAATCCCCAATGCTTCTATACGGTCGGATGTATTGTCGCGCAATCCTGCGGTATCAATAAAGCGAAACAGTTGTCCTTCTATATATAATATTTCTTCTATCGTATCGCGCGTAGTGCCAGGCATTTCCGAAACAATTGCCCGTTCTTCGTTCAGGAGGGCGTTCAGCAGGGTCGATTTCCCTACATTCGGCTTTCCGATGATGGCCACAGGGATTCCGTTTTTTATGACGTTACCTGCAGCAAACGAATCGGCAAGATCTCTTATTTTGCAACGTATCTTATTTGCTAACTCCCGGAGTTGTGTACGGTCGGCAAATTCCAGTTCTTCGTGATCGCCGAAGTCGAGTTCCAACTCGATGAGAGACGTAAAATCGAGCAATTGTATACGTAACTGCTTCAGATCTTCCGAGAATCCGCCACGCATCTGATTCATGGCAAGCCGGTGCATTCCGGCGGTTGTCGATGCAATCAGATCGGCTACCGCCTCCGCCTGCGATAAATCCATCTTGCCATTCATAAACGCCCGCTGGGTGAACTCGCCCGGACGTGCCTGCCGCGCACCGTTTTCAATAAGTAATTGCATCAGTTGTTGCTGTATATACAACGATCCGTGGCATGATATCTCAATCGTATCCTCGCCCGTAAATGAATGAGGTGCACGAAAAACCGAGACCAGCACATCGTCCAGAGCTTTCCCGTTATGATAGACTGACCCGTAAACAACCGTATTCGCCGGATATTGCCCGATACGGCCACCCGCAACAATGCCGTTCCCGGCCGTCATATCCGCATCCTCTCTTTTAACGTACCCTCTCATATGAAAATCTTCGCCTGCCACATCCGCCGACATTATGGAATCATCTTTCTTAACGCTTCTTCGCGGGACAAACACTTTATCGCAAATGTCGAACGCCTCCGGCCCCGAAATGCGCACAACCGCTATTCCCCCCGAACCGGAAGGCGTAGATACGGCACAAACAGTATCGCCAATAATCATATCATCATATTTCTTTAAGTTCATATTTCTGTGTTCCTATTCCAAGTTCTTCCGCATATTCGAGTCCGGCCTGCCAATTCGTATCGGGATGAAGCAGATGAAATTTATCGTCCTGTCCGTTTATCTCTCCACGATGCGACTCGGTCAGCCGGCTACCGGGCAATACCGGAGCTTTCATCACAAGATCGACGCACGCACGGTCAAGCGCAACCGGATCAAACGATGCGGCAATACCGACATCCGGCACAATCGCCGCATCATTATGATTCCAGCAATCACATTCGGGCGATACATTCATAATGAAATTAACATGGAAATGCGGCTTACCTGCCAATATCGCTTTTGTATATTCCGCAATCTTACAATTTAACACTTCCGACGTATCATAATCGGCAAGCGCCGCCGAATCGTACTGGCACAACGCCACACACTGTCCGCATCCTACGCACCGGGAATAATCGATTTCGGCGATTCTATCCGCATTGAGGCGTATGGCATTATGCGCACAGTGAAGCACACAAATATTACAGCCTTTACATTCGCTTTCCGTTATAACCGGTTTCGACGACGAATGAAGCTCCAGTTTGCCGCCGACGCTGGCGCTCCCCATACCGATATTCTTAAGCGCGCCGCCAAAACCGGTCTGCTCATGTCCTTTAAAATGATTCATGCTAACGAGAACATCCGCATCGACAATAGCCGCACCGACTTTCGGGGCTTTGCAGTACTTCCCGTTAAGTTCAATTTCACGATAATCCGTCCCCTTCAGTCCATCGGCAATAATAACGGGACATTGTGCGGAAATAGGATTATATCCGTTCTCCATCGCACTCTGCAAATGATCTACCGCGTTCGAGCGTCCGCCGGAATATAGCGTATTGCTATCCGTCAGAAACGGCTTTGCCCCTTCCCGACGCAGTAAGTTTGCCATTCGGGCAGCATAATTCGGACGAAGATAGGCCAGGTTCCCAGGCTCGCCGAAATGTATTTTTATCGCAACGAACTTTTTATTCAATTCCAGCGTCGTCAAACCGGCCTTTTTAACAAGGCGCTCCATCTTATCCAAAAGATTGCTTTTGGGAGATGTCCGTAAATTCGTAAAATAGACCTTTGATAATTCCATATTTAACATTTTAGTGAATTTTCTATTTTTGACGGGGGTAAAATTAGATGAAAATTATGCGATTTCCAAGCACATGCGATGAAAAAAGTTTTTGCACGGGAAAAATATATAAAATCAACAACATAAACATAAAAATCCGGTAAGACAAAAACATAACGCTTACTTTTGCGCCCGAATTCATAGCATTGCCTGCTGAGGGACGCGAAATAAACAGAATATAAAACAGTCTCTCCGGCAAACAAAACGATTAACACAAACGAAAGCATGCGTTAATTTTCCGTAAAAAAGTATGCCGGCAAAAAACATTTGACCGAAATACATTCTACATATTATTTTTATTACTATCTTTACCGATTAAATTTGTAACATTGCTGTCGGGAATGCTTTGACGCGAACTGTTTATTTGAAAATAAACGCCTCAAAAACAGAGCAATAATTACCTTGATTGTATAAATGCATGCATGAATTTTATATTACGTCAACGTAAAAACAAATTATCGTATGAAAAAAGTAAAAATAATATATAATGACAAAAAGATGGTGTTTAAAGACCCATACGGAAACGGATACACGCTCACAGGAAATGTTGGAGATAGAGGTAAAGCTCAATCCCATCATCAGCCGGTTGTTAGTGCAGCGTGGTATTACTACGCCCGATGGGGTAAAGAAATTTTTTAAGCCGAACCTGAACGATTTGCACGACCCGTTTTTGATGCCGGACATACACAAAGCGGTAAAGCGTTTAAACAAGGCTTTAGGTAACAATGAGAAGATATTGATATACGGAGATTATGATGTCGACGGGACATCGGCTGTATCGCTCGTTTATCGGTTTCTGCGCTCATACTCTACTCTGTTGGACTATTACATCCCCGACCGGTATGACGAAGGGTATGGAATTTCCTGCAAAGGGATCGATTATGCCAAAGAAAAAGGCATAACGCTGATAATAGCGCTCGACTGTGGCATTAAAGCTATCGACAGGGTGAAATATGCCAAAGAAAAAGGCATTGATTTTATCATTTGCGACCATCACATGCCTGACGACGAGTTGCCTGATGCCTTAGCGGTGCTTGACGCCAAGCGCACCGACTCGATATATCCTTACGAACACTTATCGGGGTGTGGCGTCGGATTTAAGTTTATGCAGGCATTTGCAATGAGCAACGACATACCTTTCAGCACGCTCGAATGTCTGCTGGAATTAACGGCTATAAGCATCGCCTCGGACATTGTTCCCATCACAGGCGAGAACCGGATATTGGCATATTATGGGTTGCGACAACTTAATTACAACCCCAGCGTTGGTATCAAAGGCATTATCAAGACCGCCGGACTGTTGGGAAAAGAGATTACCATCAGCGACATCGTATTTAAGATCGGACCGCGTATAAACGCTTCCGGGCGTATGATGAACGGCCGTGAAGCAGTAGATTTGCTGCTCGCCAGAGACGAGAAAAGCGCTAACGAGAAAAGTGCGAATATCGACCAGTATAATGACGAACGCCGCGAAATGGATCGCAGGATAACCGACGAAGCGAACGCCATCATCGACGACTTCAAAGATATCGACGACCACAAAGGCATTGTCGTATACAACCCCGACTGGCATAAAGGTGTAATAGGAATCGTAGCTTCCCGGCTAACCGAAAAATATTATCGACCGGCCGTGGTGCTTACCAAATCGTCGGAACTTATTACCGGGTCAGCCCGTTCGATAGGTGGTTTCGACATGTATAAAGCTATTGAGAACTGCCGTGACCTGCTTGAAAATTTCGGAGGCCACACGTATGCTGCAGGCTTATCCCTGCGTGAAGAGAATCTAAAAGAATTTATCGAACGGTTTATGAAAATAACCGCCGAAGAAATTACACCCGAACAGATGATTCCTCAAATAGACATAGACGCCGTCATCAAATTGAAAGAGATAAACAATTCGCTGATGAACGATCTGAAAAGAATGAACCCCTTTGGGCCGAATAATGAAAAACCCGTTTTTTGTTCATACGGCGTACGCGACTTCGGGACAAGTAAAATTGTCGGAAAAGACGGTGCACATCTAAAAATGGAACTGATCGACGACAGTTCTAAAACGCCTGCGCACGCCATCGCCTTCGGCATGAGCGAGCATGCCCAGTATATTACGGATGGAAACCTTGTCGATATATGTTATACAATAGAAGAAAACGCTTATAACGGCATTACATCCATACAACTGCTGATCAAAGATATAAAACCGTCAAACCGTATCGACCGTGACTGACGTACTTCATGAGGTATTGGAAAGATATTGGGGGTATTCATCTTTCCGTCCGTTACAGGAAGACATCATACGCTCCGTACTTGACGGGAAAGATACGCTAGGCTTGATGCCTACCGGCGGCGGAAAATCCATGACATTCCAGGTGCCGGCGATGATTCTGGACGGTTTGTGCATCGTCGTGACCCCTCTCATCGCACTCATGAAAGACCAGGTTGATAACCTGCGTGCACGAGGTATAAAAGCTACTACCGTCTACTCCGGTATGACCGCCGACGAAATAAACAAACATTTCGACAATTGTATTTACGGCGATTACAAGTTCCTTTATATATCGCCGGAACGACTTCATACGGAACTTTTCAAACAAAAGTTACCGCTCATGAAAATCTGCATGCTGGTGGTCGACGAAAGTCATTGTATTTCGCAATGGGGTTATGATTTCCGTCCTTCGTACCTGCATATCGCCGACATAAAAAACGTCCTGCCGGAGGATATCCCGACGCTTGCTCTCACGGCAACAGCTACCCCCGATGTCGTCGACGATATTCAGGAGAAACTGCTGTTCCGCAAAAAAAATGTACTGAAAAAGAGTTTTGTCCGTGAGAATCTTGCGTATATTATCCGGAATACGGAGAATAAATTAGACGAACTGATTCACATACTCAAACATACTGAAGGCTCGGCCATCGTATATGTGCGCAACCGGAAACATACGCAGGATATTGCCCGCACATTGCAACAGGAAGGGTTTTCCGCCCAGTTTTTCCATGCCGGGCTTAACCGCGAAGAGAAATCGGACAGACAGGATGCATGGAAAAAGGGAATTTGCCGCATCATCGTTTCAACGAACGCTTTCGGAATGGGGATAGACAAACCGGATGTACGCTTAGTGATACATATGGATATGCCCAATTCGCTGGAAGAATATTTCCAGGAAGCAGGGCGTGCCGGGCGCGACGAAAAAAAAGCCTATGCGATAGCGTTATGTTCGTCTACCGAAACATCCAAACTGACGAAACGGATGACGGACGAATATCCGGACAAATCATTTATCCTCCGCGTATACGAAGCGTTAGGCAATTATCTCCAGATAGCGGTAGGATTCGGTACGTTCCTGACACATGACTTTTCGCTTCCAAACTTCTGCGCAATATTCCATTTCTCCGCCACGCAGGCACATAACGCTTTAAAAATTCTTGAATCGTCGGGATACATTGAATATATAGAAGAACCTGACAACAGTTCCCGTTTGCTGTTTCTCGTAAACCGCGACGAACTGTATAAAATGGAATCCGACAAGCTGTCCGACGATATAATACAAGTCCTGCTTCGCTCATATACCGGCTTATTCGCCGATTACGTCTTCATTGACGAATCTCTAATAGCGACACGCGTGCATGCTGCGCAGGACGCCGTATACAATGTCCTGGTGACATTATCCAAATCACATGCCGTCAGCTATATCCCACGCAAGAAACTGCCGCAAATCGTATTCGCCCGCCGCAGGGAAGAAACACGACATGTAACCATTCCGCGCAGCGTATTCGAAGATCGCCGTAAACGTACGCAGGACCGAGTCGCCAGAGTGATCGAATATATAACCGAAAACCGTTACTGCCGTACCCGGATGTTATTACGCTATTTCGGGGAAAAATCGGATGAAGATTGCCACATCTGCGATGTTTGTCTCGGTAAAAGCCAGTCGGGATTAAAAAACTGGGAATTTAACAAAGCAAAAGACGCGCTATTTCAATACCTTGAAAAAAAATCTTCCGGGAATATTTCTGTATTGATAAAGGAACTGCCTTTAGACAAGGAGAAAAACATACAAGTCATACGTTTTTTACTCGACCACGACGAACGCATCACTCTCAATGACACGATTATCTCATTAACACGATAAGCGACAATCAAAATTCCCACTTAACCGAAAACGACGGCATGAACGGAATGAGTATAAATGCTTTGTACCGCCCGTTTTTGCGGTATACATGATACGGGTTTTGATGTCCGGTGACGTTCAACAGCGATAACTGCCAGGTGCGCACGCCCCGCTTCAACTTTTTTTCGGAGGTGAAGTTCAGGTCGGCGCGGAAAAAATCACTGATTCTTGTGTTCGGGTAATAGGGGATATAATTTACGTCCGAGATATAAACCCCCATATCGCTATTCCTTGAATATAAAAGACGGTCAGGGTAGGACATGTCAGGGTAGGACATCTCAGACACATAATACGGTAATCCCGAACGATACTGCACGTTCGCAGATAACGTCTTCTTCGTATTGCCTTTCTTCCTTACCACATAGCTTGCAAACAGGGAAACATCATGCGGAGCGTCATATTTGAACGGGGACGTCCTGCCGCCGAAAGTACGTTCGGATTTCGACAATGTATATGACAGCCACGTATTAAAACGCTCCCTATCATACTGTATCAACCATTCCATTCCCATCGAACGACCTGTTCCGGTCTCGTAATCGGCATGAAAATCCATGTAATTTTCCAAATCGCGAATCAGGATCAGGCGACGCATCGTTTTGTAATAGGCTTCGACCGAAAGGGTCACATTACGAACGGAATAGTTCTTCCAGCCGACAGACAACTGGTCGGCTGTCGGCAACCGGTCTTCGTTAAAAGGAAGCCAATAATCGGTCTTCACCGAGTAATTCATTTCATTGACCGAATGAACAGGCTGCGTCGTCCGGTCGTAAGCAAACATCAGACGGTTGTCGTCATCAACAAAAGTGGAGAGTTTCAGTCGCGGCTCAACAGCGAATTTTCCTCTCTGCTCCGTTTGATAGAACGAAAACCGCATACCCGGCGCAAACATCCAGTTTCTCCATTTCAGTTCATCATAAGCAAAGGCAGATGCCGTCAGAAGCCTTTTCGTTCCGATATTGATCTTATTCGTCGTACGATGGTCTTCCATTACCATTACAGTAGGCTCATAATATTGAACCGAAACGTCATATCCAACAAAAAGCGTTTGATGATTCGACGGTCTATTCTCAATCGACGTACGCCAGCCGAGTTCCTGCAGACGGGAAGTCTGACGCTGATTGAGTTTTATGTCATTGGTTTTCACATTGAAATAGTTGAAATTATCCAGCTGCGAATAGTACAGGCTGCTTGAAAGGAATATGTTCGGACGCAGGCCGGATGTAAGGCGCATCGAAGCGGTCGTCGTCATCCAGCCGAACCCCGCTTTTTCCGTCATCACATCATTTGTCTCCTCATCTTTCGTTTTGTTAAATGCACCCAAATTGTCATTCCCGTTGTAAATGCTGAACGACAGGCGCGTTTTTTCCGTCATCTTCCATGTCGCTTTCCCGTTTATATCCCAAAAGGAAACCATCGGAGCACTCACCTCGCCGCCCATTGCCAGTGACATGGCCGACTGAAATAGCAGGTCGAGGATCGACCGCCGGGCCGAAAAAAGATAGCTCACTTTGTCTTTTACTATCGGACCTTCGGCAGATAGCGTACCGGCCAAAAGGCCGATGCCGACGCTCTGCCGGTGCGATTTCATATTCCCGTCTTTCAGCGAAACGGAGGCCACGCCGGAAAGCCTGTTCCCGTACATGGCCGGAAGCCCGCCCTTATAAATATCGGCGCTAAGCAGGGCGTCGGCATTGAAGATGGAAATAAGGCCGAACGTATGATTCTGATTATAAACCGGCGCATCGTCCATCAGGTAAAGCGTCTGGTCGTTCGTCCCACCGCGAATATTGAGGTTTGACGAGCCTTCCATGCCTGACGATACGCCTGGCAGGAACTGCATCGCCTTAATGATATCACGCTCGCCAAGGAACAACGGCGACACGGAGAGTTGCGACAAGTTGACGCGCAGGTTGCCCAGCCCCTTGTCTTCTACGTTTCTCATTTTGTTCGACGTCACCACTATTTCAGATAATGATAGCCCCGCTTTCAGCGCTATCGAAACAAGCGTGTCCGACCGAAATAAAATATCCTCATTATGCGGAGTATAGCCGATATAGGAAATCGTCGCCGTCTGGAGGCCGGCCGAAACACGCAAACTGTAAAAACCGTAAAGATTGGTAAGCGCCGTATGAACGCCGATGCGAACATGTGCATCCGACAGACGTTCACCCGTTTCCGCGTCGGTCACGTAGCCGCTGACAAGCGCCGTTTTTGTATCTTGTGTACGAATTTCCTGTGCCTGCAAATAGACAGCACCAAGCGCCAGAAACAATGTCAATCGTTTTTGTTTCATCCTGTTCATCCATTAAGGTTGATCTGACTGTTCGGGCGCATCAAAAAAATAATCCGTTTCATTTATCCCGGCAAAAATACCCAACCCTCCGCTGATATTGCTGTAAACCTGAACAGGATGATAGGTGAAAGCTGAAATATCATCGTCGTAAACGATATATGCCGCCTGTTGATAGAGTGTCCGGCGATACATGTCGTAATCCGGCCCGGCGGTAATCAGCTTGACGAGGTATTTCTTCACATCAAAAGATATCCATACTACACGATTTTCTTCTGTATAATGATGATAATAACCGTAGGGCATAGCGGTGATGAATATCAGATGATCCAGATAGGGAAGATTCCGGTTTTTAACGCGTATAAACCTTTCATGACACGAACTGCCGACATCTGCGTCTTTCACTTCAATGCCGTTTGTCCTGTTCATCGGGTCCAGCAGGACGTTACTTGCGTACATGTCGCCGCCCGGCATCAAGGTGTCGCCTCCCAGCATACTATATACCTGCACGTATAAGGACGTTTTTTCCCGCTCATGATTTCCTGCAAAGTCGGAAAGAAAATACTTCATTTCCGACGAATGGTAAGACTGAGAGAACGGTTCGGCACGCACCTTGCACATAATAGACGAAGGCACTGTCGTCTCCGCCCATACAGACGCATAACCCGTCAGCGAAACATCTATTCGATACTTGACATTCACCCGTGGATGATGATCCAGGATAAGCATTGAATCCGCACACCATCCCTCGAACAGCGTCCGATCGTCCTCCGTCAATTTAACATACAGATTTTCAGCCGTTCGACATACAAAACCCGTATCCGTCCGGTCGAGAGTGTAAAAGTTAATCCGTATCGGCTTTTCCGGATTCAGAAAGCTGTTCACTACGAGACGGTTCGGCTCGTCAACGTCTGTCGATTTCATGTTGTAATCCGCCGTGCAGGCAGAAAAGACGAGCACAAGCAAAATGGAAACAAACAAGGTCTTCATCTTTCTGAAAAATCCTCAAAAAGGGATAAACAGGGAGAATTGAATTTCACGGAACTTCCCCGATCCTACGTTCATCAGCCCATATTTGCCGGATATCCCAAACTCAACCACTTTAAGGTTATAAGCTATTTTAGCTACGACGGGTATGTCAAATTTATCATCACCACGAAAATAATAGGTTGGCTCAACTCCCAGTCCCGCGCTTAAATTTTTGATGATCGAATAGTTGACCGTACCGCCGACAGAGGTATAGAATTTCGGCGTAGGAGAAGAAGAATAACCGCCGAAGCCTACACTCGGATATCCCTCATCATACGGATAATACCCCTCACTTGGGTCATAGATGGTATAAGTGGTAGATTTCAAAATCCGCGCGCCTAAATTAGCGTCTATATCGTAATGAAAGGTTCGGATTGCCGGCTTTTTAAATCGCAGCCGGTAACCGACTGAAAACCCTGATTTGTAATCTACTTCTTTCCTTTGCACACTGGTGTTATCTGTTTTTAAATCCACACAGCCCTTGGTCACATTCAAAATAAGTCCATGCCGGGAAAGTTGAGCGCTCATAGACATAACGCAGAGAAACAATATGTAAGTTATTACTATTTTTTTCATATAAATTTATTTTTTTCGGTAATATATCATAATAAAATAAAAAGAGTGGAGTGGAGCGTATCACACTACTCATACAACTCCACTCTTTTC
>JAITBC010000261.1 GCA_031283785.1 Tannerella sp.
TTGTTTGTCGGTCAGTAGTGAAAGACAAAGATTTCTTCCTCTATCGTACGACCGGATATTTTTCTTAGTACCTCAAAAAAAGATTTAACCATTTGGGCAAACGTCTTTTTCGGGTAGATAACTACTTTGGTATAAAAATCCCCCATGATAAATTTCATTGGATATTTTTAGGTCTGTGTGGAATATCGAAAAATTCATGTATATTTGCCTTCTATAAGATGAATTCAGATGAAAAAACGAATCCTGTTTGTAAGTCTTTTATTGTCGGTCGTATGCTCTGCGGAAATAGAAATACGCTCGACGCAAATACGTACGGATAACGGATTGGCGAACAATACCGTGCGCTATTTTTATCAGGACAGCAAAGGCTTCATATGGATGTCTACAATAGACGGGCTATGCCGTTACGATGGTAAATCGTTTACAACGCTGCGCCCCAACCCTGATCAGCCGGTATCGCTTGCCGACCAGCGGACAGGTGTCATTAAAGAAGATAAAAACGGCTTTATATGGATTTCCACATCACCGGAACTGTATAGCTGCTACGACCTTAAACATGACCGCTTTGTCGATTATACCGGCAACGGCGAACTTTATCAACGGTATACGAATCTCGTCATAACGGATAACGGTAATGTGTGGTTATACCATAATAACGGTGACGGCGCGCGACATGTACGGTATGAAGACGGAAAATTTACTGCCTCCGTTTATTCAAAAGAGACCGGTAATTTACCGGATAACCGTGTGTCGTTCGTCCATGAAAGCCCCGGGAACACAATCTGGATCGGAACACAAAAAGGACTTGTCGCCGTATCGGGGGATAATTGTAAAATTATTGATAACCGGAAACATTTTCGTTTCGCAGTCAGCGATGAAAAAAGAAAAATATTTTTTATCACCCAGCATAATGAAATCATAACGTATGATATACCAACGGAAAGTGAAGAAAACGTAATATCCCTGCCTTATTCGGAACAGTGCACTCCGACAGGTTGTATATACCACGACGACGAGCTTATCGTATTGACGACAACAGACGTCTTCACGTGTAACGTCCGCAATGGGAAAATTGTTCGCGGCAACCGCCTCTTGAAAGACGAGCCCAAATCCGGAACCGTAATTACCGACAACCGGGGCAATGAATGGATATATAATCACAGCGGGAAATTATGGTATATAAACAAAGAAAAAGACATATCGGAAGTATTTACGCTTATCCCTGCCGACAAGATCGGATATGTGGATTACGAACGATACAGTATCGTTCATGACTCGCGGAATATCATCTGGATATCGACCTACGGCAACGGACTTTTTGCTTATCATACCGCATCCGGACAAATGTATCATTTCATTTCATCGGTCGACGGCAGTAGCCTTGTCGGTGCCGACTTCCTCCATAACGTATTTGAAGACCGTTCGGGAGCCATCTGGGTGGGAACCGACCATGCCGGGATATCCGTCCTTACCATTATGAATGAAGACGTAAGGCGTATTTATCCCGAAGACAAACGGCTGATGGACCGTTCCAATACGATACGCCTGATACGTAAGGCGGAAAATGGGAATATCTTTATCGGCACGCGTAAAGGACAGGTTTACGAATATGACGGACAAATGACGAAGGTAATACAAAAATATTCATATCCGTCAAGTATCTATGCCATCATCAGAGATCCAAAAGAACGATTATGGCTTGGCAGTCGCGGCAACGGGCTTTGCATAGACAAGGTATGGTACCGTAATGACGCCGGTAATCCCAATTCGCTGGCTAACAACAACATTTTCCATATACATAAAGATTCCAAAGGACGTATATGGATTGCTACGTTCGGCGGCGGCCTCGATCTTGCCGTCGAAGATGAAAACGGAACATTTTCATTCATGCACTTCTTTAATAACACCTATGCCACACGACAAATGCGCATCATAAGCGAAGATAAGAACGGTATGATATGGTGCGGTTGCGATGACGGCCTCTTCGTTTTCAATCCCGATTCGCTGATAAGCGACCCGACAAAATTTTATCATTACAATTATCAGGGAGGACAACTGAAAAACAATGAAATACGCGCCTTATTATGCGACAGTAAAGGGAATATGTGGATCGGCACTGCAGGTTCGGGACTTGGCGTATGTAAACCGGAAGACGATTATGAGGCGTTATCTTTCAAAAACATCACAACGGAAAACGGACTTGTCAACAATTCCGTACAATCTTTGGTTGAAGACCGTTTCAATAATATCTGGATAACAACGGAATTTGGGATCTCCCGTCTGCTGACAAAAAATAACACTTTCGAAAACTATTCTTTTTCTATTTACGGGCTGGGTAACGCTTATTGTGAAAACAGCGCATGTATGAACGATTCCGGAGAACTTATTTTCGGTTCTAATCACGGATTGATTGTTATTGACCCTTCCACGCTGAAAAAAAATGCTTTCTCATCGCCTATCGTCTTCACGAACCTGACCGTTAACGGTATAGAAACAAATGCAAGCGACAGGAACGCGCCGATATCTCAGTCCGTTTCTCATTCGGACAAGATTGTATTGAACCACAAACAGAACACCTTTTCTCTTGATTTTTCCACATTCAATTTCGTGGAATCCGATATGACAAAATATTCATATATCCTCAAAAATTACGACAGGACATGGAGTACTGCCGCCACCGAAAACCGGGCTTCCTACAAAAATATTCCGCCGGGTAAATATACCCTCCGGGTAAAAGCAAGTAACAGCGCCGGCGAATGGGATTCGAGCGAGGCTACCATGCTCATAATCATCAGGCCTCCGTTCTGGAAAACAACCTATGCCTATTTATTATATGCCGGCGCAATTATCGCCATCCTCTGTATAACGTTCCGCATAACGCGTAATTTTGCTCAACTCAACAACAAAATAAAACTCGAAGAACAACTGACAAACTACAAACTTGTATTCTTCACCAACATATCACATGAGTTCCGTACACCTCTTACACTTATCAAAGGAGGCCTCGAAAAAATGGAACAACATGCCGATATGCTGCCCAAAGAGTTGCTGTCGCCGCTGCAAATCATGGACAAAAGCGCAAAAAGGCTGTTGCGCCTGATCAACCAGCTGCTCGAATTCCGCAAAATACAAAACGGCAAGCTGGCATTATCGCTCGAAGAAACGGATGTCATTGCTTTCTTGAAAGAGATATTTTACAGCTTTAAAGATGTCGCTCAATCTAAAAACATGGGATTCCGTTTTATATCTTCCTCCGACAATTATAAAATGTATATCGACAAGGAGAAAGTCGATAAAATAGCCTATAACCTGCTGTCAAACGCCTTCAAATACACGCCTTCAGGCGGCAGGATAACGCTGACGGTGACAACCGACCTCGCAGAAAAATGCCTGCGCATACAAATTGCCGATAACGGCGTGGGTATTCCGAAAGACAAACAGGGCGAGTTGTTCAAACGATTCATGCAAAGCAGTTTCGCGTCGGAAAGCACCGGTATAGGACTTCACCTTACACACGAACTGGTAAATGTTCATCAAGGCCATATCTTTTTCAATGAAAACGACGGAGGCGGTTCCGTTTTTACCGTCACACTTCCTCTCGATAAAACTAAATATAAGGAAAACGATTTCCTTATACCGAATAATATCCTGATGCAGGAAGTTACAAATGCTGTCTACAAAGACCGGCAGGGAATACAAATAAAAGAACATTCATTCAAAAAACCGCTGAATCCGTATAAGATTCTCCTCATCGAAGACGACAGCGATGTGCTGCGTTTCCTTAAAGAAGAACTCAGCACATATTTTGAAGTAAATACGGCGGAAGACGGCAAAACAGGATTGCACAAAACCGAAAACGGCGACTATGACCTGATCGTATGCGATGTGCTTATGCCCAACATGAACGGACTCGACGTTACGCGCCGTCTTAAATCCGACTTTAACACAAGCCATATTCCCGTAATATTACTGACAGCCCTTAGTACGCAGGAAAATATGATTGAAGGCTTCGAAACCGGCGCCGACGCATACATATCCAAACCTTTCTCGATCAAACTTCTGCTTGCACGCATCTTCAAACTGATGGAACAACGGGAGATGCTGCGGAAGAAATATTCATCGGAACCGGGAATGATGCATGTTTCCCTTTGCACAACAGAAAAAGACAAGGAATTCACCGAAAAACTGAATCTTGTGCTCGAAAAAAATATGTCGAACACTCTTTTTTCCGTAGATGACTTCGCACATCAAATGAAAGTAGGACGGACGGTCTTCTATAAAAAAGTAAAAGGCGTTACCGGTTATTCCCCGAATGAATTTATACGCATCATACGAATGAAGAAAGCGGCCGAACTGCTGCAAACCAACGAATTTACCGTATCCGAAGTGTCATATAAAGTAGGTATCAACGACCCTTTCTATTTCAGCAAATGCTTCAAAATCCAATTCGGCATGTCGCCGTCGGTATATCAAAAGGGGAAACGGAATACGAATCATAACAAACAATTATAACATTATGGAATCTTGCATCGGGAATTTTTAAAACTATATATCATGAAACAAATTTATACAAGATTGACGGTTGCCGTCCTGTTTATTTTTATCTGTTGCAGCATCGCCGCAGCAGAAAGAGGAGATACGATAAAAATATTGGCGATAGGAAACAGTTTTTCGGAAGATGCCGCCGAAGAGTATTTAGACGATCTGGCAAGGGCGGCAGATATACCTGTCGTTATCGGTAACGCCTGCATTGGTGGCTGTTCGTTGGAGAGGCATTACAATAATGTTATCGGGCAGTCGGCTAATTACAGCTACCGAAAAATCAACGCGAAAGGCGAAAAAACGACGACGCCCGACCAGACGCTTTTGCAGTGTATCCTTGATGAAGACTGGGACTATATAACACTGCAACAGGCAAGTCCGTTGTCGGGGAAAGCCGACACTTACTTCCCTTATCTGAACCGCCTTGTCGGATTTGTACGTTCACGGGCGACGAATCCGCAAATGAAGCCGGCTTTTCATCAGACATGGGCTTATGCCGGAGATTTCAAACATGAGAACTTTGCTCCTTATAACTATGACCAGGAGCAGATGTATAACGCTATCGTAGAGGCCGTAAACAATGCGGTGTCCCAAACCGGTATTACGATTGTCATTCCTTCGGGCGTCGCCATACAAAAGGCAAGAATTACCATGCAGAAAGATAATTTCTGTCGCGACGGTTATCATCTTAATAAAGGCATCGGACGTTATACCGCTGCTTGTGCATGGTTCGAAACGCTTTCAGGCAAACCGGTAACGGAAAATACGTTCTATCCGGAAAGCATAACCGAAGAGGAGGCCGTAATCGTACGGGAAGCCGCCCATTCAGCCGTAAAAGAATTTAACTGAACAAAAGTGCAAGTAGCAGCCCGGAATCGAAAAACGCTCGGTCAATCCATATGGAAAACTTCCGGGAGAGGGATACTGACAGGGGAGTTGTCCGAATTGACTTCCATGATATCGGCCATATAATCCCACCATTTTTGTACAATCGGATGCAGCCCCATATCTTGCGAGGATTCTTCTCCTTCCGTTTTCTGGAAAGCAAACAGGATATTCGTGTCTTTATCCCAATAAATGGAATAGTCAAAGACGCCGTTTTGGGACAACAGTTCGCGCAGTTCCGGCCATAGTGCCGCATGACGTTTTTTGTATTCTTCTTCCATGCCGGGTTTCAGGTACATTTTAAAAGCTTCTCGTTTCATAAGATATAAAATTTTAAATTAAACAATATTGTGTCATTTCAAAAAACCGTTCAATGAGCAGTCGGTTTGTTTCAGCCCGTCTATTACGGATTCGGCATTCAGTATCGCACCGTCTTTTGTGTTGTGTACGCCATCCGCGAATAAATCGGCTGTCCTGTCTTTTCCCAATGCTTCGAGCTTCAGGGAGATGATTTCGTTCAGATCAACGAAATATACGCGTTCCTGTTCGGCTACTTCCCTCGTCCATTTGCCGTATGTTTCGTTTACCCTCCGGATACGTCCGTCATCGCTCCATCTGTTCCCGGGCGTTATGGAGGTAACAATGACGGTTGCACCCTTAGCTTTTGCCTGACGGATATAGATACGCATGTAATGACCGAAAGTAAATATCTCTTCACTGCCGCCGTGACGTTCCATCACGACCGTCCGGCTTTCTTCTCCCACGCCGGGAAGCGACGCCCGCGCCCGTCCGGTATTCACCGGCCCGCCGTCATTATGTCCGAAATCAATGATTACGTAATCTCCGTTTTCGATCGCCGGCAATACTTTGTCCCACAGACCTTCGGTATAATACGTACGGCTGCTGCGTCCGCCCAGGGCATGATTCTCGACCGTCACACGTGTCGTATCGAAAAACATATTGATGAAACTTCCCCATCCCCACATATTGTTTTCGCCGTTTCCACCGCCGCATTTTACGGTAGAATCGCCGATCGTGAAGATGATCGGCTTCCGTCCTTTGCGACTTGTTCCCGGTACGATGTTACTCGGATTCCGTGAACTCGCAAATGCGAAAATCGGCGCTTTTGTCTTTTGTTCTTCCGTGTAGTATTGTACGGCATTATCGTTCATCGCAGGAAAAAACGAGTTCAGCAGTTTAATCATTTCACCTCCTGCCATCAAAGCCGGCCCATATCCGTGCGCAGCATGTACATTGACGGGGCGGTAAAAGTAAAATGCCGCATCGAAAGCCATTCCCGTACCGACACACGTGCCTTCGACCTGTCCTTTTGCATTTATTTTCGTCGCGACTGCCTGCCATCCCAGACAGGCTACCGGTCCGTATGCTATCGGGTCAATCCATCCTTTATTAATGGCATGCGCAATGCAATAAGTGAAAATTGCGGTCGCAGATGTCTCATAATAAGAATCGTTACGGTCAAGCAGCTGATGCCAGAAGCCGTCGCCGCTTTGACATGCCGCGACGCCTTTTATGTGGGAACGCAACAGTTGAAGCACGTCGGTTCTTTCCTGGTAACCTTCCGGAAGCGCATCAAGCGCATCGCATAATGCCAGCATTGCCCATCCGTTAGCCCGCCCCCAAAAAAAGGTGGGATGCTCCGGCGACGCTTCGACCCATCCGTGGCGAAACAACCCTTTTTCAGGAACAAACATGCGCTCGGAAAACTGCTTTATCTGCCGGAGGGCTTCCGAATAGAAATTGTTCTGATTATCACTTGCATACCGTCCCATCCATGCCATCGCAGGAATACCCATATACATGTCGTCGAGCCATATCGTATTTCTATGCGGGCGATTACGCGCCAGCGTGCCGTCGCTCAAGCGGTATTCCTTATACATGACAAAGTTAAAATAGTTATCTATCAGCTCTTTCAGACTGGTGTCGCGGCTTCTCAACTGCGCTTTAATCATCGCCGCACACATTGCGCCGGCATCGTCGAGCGCCTTTGGCCTTATTACCTGCAACATTTGCGGGTCTATTGTCCCATGCTCATAATAAGCCTTCCTGAAATGAGGATATATCGCGGATAAAAAATTAAACCGTTCGTTTACATAATCCGTGTAACGTTTGTCGCCGGTCGCATCGGCAACGATCTGCATCGCCGAATAAGTAACGCCCCATTCATAGCTTGCCAGCCGGAATGTGCCGCGTTCTATCTGTGCTTCGGAAGACAGGTTTTCATAACTGTCGACGACATTGTTTGTGCTTTTGTTCACAACTCGCGCCGGCGTGCATGTAATCAGGTAGGAATAGATCCGGTCAATGTCGTTCTTGATTTTTTCCGTGCCCGGTATGCCGTACGGCGTCTTGTATTCGGGCTGCAAAAGATGTAACGGCGTATTCGAATCGTTCATTTCGGAATCGGAAAATCGTTGTGCGCGGGTTGATGTATTTATACCCTGCGCGTTTATCATAATTACAAAACAGGATGACAATAAATATGTTAGTATTCGTCTCATTGGTATTATGTGTTTGATTTTTTTCCATTAATAATGCAAAAATAGAAAAATAACTGCTTACCGGAAATATAAATTTGTACAAATCAATAGAAATTTATTCATAATTCTCGGTGGACATTTTTTTTATTGTACCTTTGTATTATTTTTAAGTTTTTTGTACGATTTTCCATTGGCGCGAATAGGTTATAATCTATACTTTTGGACTTCTTTAAATGTTAAATTTTTAATTTTGATAGAAGACACTTATGAAGAAAATTTGTTTGCTTTTATTGTTGATTGGCTGTATAGCATTGTGTTCGTTCACGATAAATGCCCTGTCTCAATCCGGATTGCCGACCTCACCCTCGCCTTCCGTCCTCCCCGACCGCCATAAAACGCTGAAAACGCTGATTACCGCCAATGATTATTTTATAAAGAAGTACGCAGACTATACGCTGCCTTCGTACCACGGACGATTACGTCCGAGTAATATATGGACGCGAGCGGTTTATTATGAAGGCCTGATGGCTTTATATTCCATCTATCCCCGTTCCGATTATTACGATTATGCGTATAACTGGGGCAGTTTCCACAAATGGGGTTTCCGCGACGGAAATACTACCCGTAATGCGGACAATCAGTGTTGCGCCCAGGTATATATTGATTTGTACCGCCTTTGTCACGACCCCGAAATTCTGAAAAACGTACACGCCAATACCGCTATGGTTGTCAATACGCCTCAGAACGACGACTGGACATGGATTGACGCTATCCAGATGGCAATGCCCGTCTATGCGAAAATGGGAAATCTTACGGGCGAGCAGAAATATTTTGATAAGATGTGGGATATGTATCATCATGTCCGGAATATAGAAGGGGGAAGCGGTTTATATAACCCTGCAAACGGGTTATGGTGGCGCGATAAGGATTTTGTTCCCCCGTATAAAGAGCCGAACGGCGAAAATTGTTACTGGTCGCGTGGAAATGGATGGGTATATGCCGCTTATGTACGCATATTGAATGAGATTCCCGGAAATGAAATACGCCGGAATGATTATATCGCCGATTTTCTCGCTATGAGCAAGGCGCTTATCAAATGTCAGCGCGAAGACGGATTCTGGAACGTCAGCCTTCACGATCCCAGTAACTTCGGCGGCAAGGAGACGACGGGTACTTCGCTGTTTGTCTACGGAATGGCATGGGGTATCAACCGGGGAATATTGGATCGGGACACATACCTGCCCGTAATCGTAAAAGCATGGAACGCCATGTGCAACGATGCCGTTCACAGCACCGGATTTCTCGGATATGTGCAAGGTACAGGAAAAGAACCGAAAAGCAGTCAGCCGGTTACGTACGATAAAGAACCCGACTTCGAAGATTACGGACTTGGATGTTTCCTTCTTGCAGGTACGGAAATTTATAAATTGAAGTGAATACTGTGATGATATAAAAATGAAAAGAAATAACATTTTCGCTGTCCTTATCTGTTTATCCGCAGGATTAACCGTCGTTTCCGCAACACGTAGCCATGCGCAGGGAAACAGTCGTCTCGATTTATCCGGAGAATGGTCGTTCATGATAGACCGGAATGATGAAGGCGAACGGCTGAAATGGTTCGAACGCAGGCTTGACGACGTGATAAACCTGCCCGGTTCGATGCCCGAGAAGTTGAAAGGTGACGATGTCACCGTACATACGCAATGGACAGGTAGCCTTTATGACAGTTCTTATTTTTTTAATCCTGCCATGGAAAAATACCGGACAGCCGGAAATGTTAAATTACCTTTTTTCCTTACCCCCGACAAACATTATACAGGCGTAGCATGGTATCGAAAAGAAGTGGATATACCTGCCTCATGGAAAAGACAGCGGGTCGTTTTATTCCTTGAAAGGCCGCATATAGAAACGACCGTATGGGTAAACAACCATAAGGCGGGTACGCAAAACAGCCTTTGCGTACCGCATGAATACGATATTACCACTTGTTTGCAGGATGGCGTGAACACGATTTCCATACGTGTGGATAACCGTATCAAAGAAATAAATGTAGGCCCCGATTCGCACAGCGTCACCGATCAGACGCAAGGAAACTGGAACGGGATCGTCGGGCGGATAGAGCTGTATGCTACTTCCGCCACCTATATCGACGATGTGCAGGTTTATCCCGATCTTTCCGGAAAATCGGCTAAAGTCCGCATAAATATAAAAAGTGACAAGTATAAAAATGCGGAGGGAAGCATTACGGTATCGGCAGAAAGTTTTAATACAGCCGAAACGCACAGCGTGCCTCCCGTTACGCGGCCGTTCCGTCTGACCGAAAGTGCCGGCGAGGCGGAGATAACGCTTGTCATGGGCGAAGGGATGCTTACGTGGGATGAATTTGACCCGGCACTGTATCGCCTGAACGTGTCGTTTAAATTAGCAGACGACCATGGAGAGCGGGTTGTACCGTTTGGGATGCGGGAATTTAAAATACAGGGCAAATGGTTTTATGTGAACGGACATCGGACGATGTTGCGCGGCACGGTCGAGAACTGCGATTTCCCGCATACCGGATATGCACCGATGGATGTGGATTCGTGGGAAAGGGTGTTTCGGATATGCCGCAGTTATGGACTTAATCACATGCGTTTTCATTCTTTTTGTCCGCCGGAAGCGGCGTTTATCGCAGCCGACCGGGTCGGGTTTTATCTGCAACCCGAAGGGCCGAGTTGGCCCAATCATGGACCCCGGCTCGGAATGGGAGAACCTGTCGACAGCTATCTGATGGAGGAAACGCAACGTCTTACGAAAGTTTACGGCAATTATGCATCCTGTTGTATGCTGGCCTGTGGGAACGAACCGGCGGGACGTTGGGTTGAATGGGTGACGGATTTCGTGGAATACTGGGAAAAGACCGACCCGCGCCGGGTATATACGGGAGCATCCGTCGGGAACAGCTGGCAATGGCAACCCCGTAGTCAGTACCACGTGAAAGCCGGGGCACGCGGCCTCGACTGGGCAGTGCGGCCACCAGAAACAATGACGGACTACCGCGGACGGATCGATTCCGTAAAACAGCCCTATGTGTCTCATGAAACAGGCCAGTGGTGCGTTTTTCCGAATTTTGACGAGATACGGAAATATACGGGAGTGAACAAAGCGAAAAACTTTGAGATTTTCCGCGATATACTGAACGAAAATAAGATGGGCGACCTCGCCCGCGATTTTATGATGGCATCTGGAAAACTTCAGGCGCTCTGTTATAAACATGAAATAGAAAAAACGCTTCGTACGCCGGATTATGCCGGCTTCCAACTTCTTGCGCTTAACGATTATTCGGGGCAAGGTACGGCACTTGTCGGACTCGCGGATGTATTTTTCGAGCCAAAAGAGTATATCCGTGCGGAATCGATGCGGCGTTTTTGCAGTCCGACCGTACCGCTGGTGCGTATCCCGAAATTTACTTATACGAACGATGAAACTTTCCGTGCAGACATCGAAGTGTATCATTTCCGCAAAGAGCCGCTGAAAAACGCACGCGTGTCGTATGTCGTTCGCGACGCTTACGGCATGGTCGTAAAACGGGGCATTATCAAAGAACCGTCAGGAAAGATAAAGATAATGTGCGAAGCGGCGAACACGTCCGGCACGACCGTCGCCGAATCGACAGATATCCCGATCGGCAACTGTACGGAACTCGGCAAGGTTGCTGTTAACCTGAAAAACCTGAAAACCCCGGCGCGTTATAACCTTGAAGTCCGTATCGAAAGCGAGTCGTTAAAAGACGAAGAATATGCCGAAGCCGTGAACGACTGGGATTTCTGGGTCTACCCGTCAGACCCCGGAATTGCGACAGGAGATATTTATATTACGGATACGCTCGACAGCAAGGTGTTGCAGATATTGAAAAGCGGCGGGAAAGTGCTGATTACGGCTGCCGGGAAAATCCGCTACGGCAAAGATATTGTACAGCATTTCACGCCAATATTCTGGAATACGTCATGGTTTAAGATGCGTCCGCCTCATACGACGGGAATCCTTGTGAACGAACATCATCCCGTTTTCGGCGGATTCCCGACGGAATACCACAGTAATATGCAATGGTGGGAATTGCTGAACAAACAGCAAGTCATGCAATTTACGGAGTTCCCGGATGATTTCCGGCCGCTCGTACAAAGTATCGACACATGGTTTATCAGCCGTAAAGCCGGCATGCTGTTCGAAGCAAATGTGCTGAACGGCCGGCTTATTATGACCAGTATGGACATTACAAGCCGTCCGGACAAACGTATTGCCGCGCGTCAGCTTTATAAATCCATACTTGACTACATGCACTCCGACCGTTTCCGTCCTGCCGCAATGCTGACGCCGGATCATATTGGGATGTTGTTCACGAAAGACGCTCCTCCAGTAAACCTGTTCACGAAAGGATCTCCCGACGAACTGCGTCCCGTAAGGCCCGTCGCAAAACCAAGAGGCACGTATTACTTCAGTTTTGACGGAAATACGGCATTGTCGGGTTACGAATGTCAGACCGTGACGCAGCTTTATTCCGCCGACACGGGATACGGTTATGAGCGGCAAAATATCCCGAAAAACGACGGTAATGAGCCCTTCTTCTTTTCCGTAGCTGTTCCTGACGGAGATTACAGGGCTACGGTAAGGCTCGGCTCCGCGTCGAAAGCCGGTATGACAACCGTCCGCGGCGAATCCCGCCGGTTATTTGCCGAAAACATATCGACCGGAAAAGGAGAGTTCAAAGAACTTACTTTTGTCATTAACAAACGAAACACGTTGATATATCCCGATGGTGAACGCGTACGGATAAAGCCTCGCGAGACAAACAAATCGAACTGGGACGAAAAGTTGACTTTTGAATTTAACGGCGAAGCTCCCGCGGTATCGGAAATCCTCCTTGAGAGGATGAGCGATGCCGTAACCGTATTTTTATGTGGAAATTCTACGGTCGTAGACCAGGATAATGAGCCTTGGGCAAGCTGGGGACAGATGATCCCGCGTTTTTTCGGCGCTCCCGTCAGCTTTGCCAATTATGCCGAATCGGGTGAAGCCGCCAATTCATTCATTGCCGCAGGACGCCTGAAAAAAATCCTTACGCAGATGAAAGCCGGCGATTATATATTTGTTGAATTTGGGCATAACGACCAGAAGCAAAAGGGAGACGGCACAGGCGCCTATACCTCATTCACCGCAAGTTTAAAAACTTTTGTTCGCGAAGCGCGTGCCCGCGGCGCTTCGCCTGTTTTCGTAACCCCGACACAACGGCGCAGTTTTGATGACAAGGGAAAAATAAAAGATACGCATGAAGACT
>JAITBC010000347.1 GCA_031283785.1 Tannerella sp.
GGTGGCTGACGATATCGCTCTCCCTTTCGGCTCGTTACGTCTTAAGCCGAAAGGAAGCGCCGCAGGCCACAACGGGCTGCGCAACATCGAAGAAATACTGGGTACGCAACACTACGGCCGCCTGCGTTTCGGCATCGGGAATAATTACCCGCCGGGCAAGCAGGTAGATTACGTCCTCGGACAATTCGAACCGAAAGAACTCGAACAGATATCTGCTCACGTGAAAAAGGCTTCGGAGATGGTGAAAAGTTTCTGTCTTTCCGGAGCGGACGTCACCATGAATTTGTATAATTAACAATAGAATAAGCTATCGATGAATGAAGTACGAATAGATAAGTGGATGTGGGCAACGCGCATTTTCAAGACGCGGACTGTCGCGGCGGAAGCCTGCAAAAAAGGCAGAGTGGCGATTGGTGGCGTCAGCGTGAAACCTTCGCGGATGATACGCGCAGGCGAAACGCTGCAAATCCGCAAGCCGCCCGTCACCTTTTCGTTCAGAGTATTAGCCCTCACCGAGAGGCGAATGAGCGCAAAACTTGTGCCCGAATATCTGGAAAATATCACACCGCCCGAACAGTACGAACTGCTGGAAATGGGCAGGATTTCGGGCTTTGTAGACAGGGCGCGCGGACTGGGTCGACCGACGAAAAAGGAACGCCGCGATCTGGAGCAGTTCATTGACGATACCGACGCGTTCGATCCGTCCGGCTTTGAACTGGATGCCGAAGAGTTCTGATCGTTTGACGAAACTGCGCACGGCATAATACTCTAACCGGCGCAATTACCGGAGTTCACGGCATCATCTCCGTTATACCAAACCCCGTCAGGGGTTTTTCTCCCGAGTTTCGGATAAGCGAATCCGGGGAAGGTAACGGATATACGGATAAAAACCTTATTTTTACCTTATTCAAACCACAAAACAACCTTAGCGCGGATCGGATATGACTTTAATTCGTTCAACTATAAATACGGACTGTGCGACGTGATGGATCCGGATTATTTTTCGGGCGGGAAAGTGCGGCGATGGCAGTTGCAACTGTTTATCCCCTTTTGAAGACTGGAACGCTCTGTGATTCTCGACCGGCTCTCCCCTCAAACCGAAGGGAGAGCCGGTTTGTTTATTATGTATGGTTAACACTATTAACCGCTCGCCCTGCTGTTTATTTGCATACATTTGCGCTCAAATAAATAATTAATTTTAAAAACAGTTTGTTATGAAACAATTTGAATTGAATTTGAGCGTTGCAGCAATTGCAGCGTATGAACTGCCGGAGAAGTATTCGAGCGCCAACCTGTATATCTACGCTCTGTCGGGCGCACAGGTGAAAAACTATCCCTTAAGCGGTTCTGCAAACAGGGTAACCGTTTCTGCTTACGACCTTGCCGCAGGTACGTATGTCTATACCCTCGTGGTCGACGGAAAACGGATCGATACGAAGAAAATGATCCTGACCAATTAAGCCATGAAAACGAAAATTTTCGGCATCCTTGCCCTGATCGTCCTTTCCATCCCTGCATCGGCGCAGGAATATATCCCCATGCTGAAAGAAGGAAATCAGTGGAATGTGATGTATGCAGGTTCAATTGAGGGAATAAAGCCGATATGGAGCAAGACGTATATCTATCGTTTGTCGGGAGATACGGTTATCGAAGGGAAAATCTATTTGTCCATCATTCAGTCAACGGACAAACTGCAGGAGACATGGCATACGGCAGGATTTCTAAGAGAAGACACAGATTCCATGAAGGTCTATTTCAGAGAGAATTCGAACCAACCGGGGCAGGAAGGAGTGCTGTATGACTTCAGCGCCGCGGTGGGAGATACTGTTGTCACAATACTGGGCAAGCCGACATACAATATTGTGACCGGGATTGATTCGGTGGAGATAGAAGGGGAATATCATAAACACATGTTTTTGAGCAGCATACTCGTCGAAGATGAATTCCCCAAGTTTTTAAATGAATGGATAGAAGGGATCGGTCATATTCAAGGTCTTTTAAGGAAGAATGTTCCTCCTCCATGCGATCCGGGAAGTCGTCTTCTTGCCTTTAAACAAAACGGAGAAACGGTTTATAATCCGTACAGTTACGATACGGACTTTATCTGGTGGGCAGTCGCCAGCGAACCGGTGGAAACGGCGTCTCCGGTAACGCTGTCCGTAGCCGGTCGCACACTGCATGTCGCAGGCGCTGCGGGAAGTTATTCGGTCGACGTATTTTCTGTCGACGGAAAGCATCTCCTGCACCGGAAAAACGGCGACGGAGAAACGGATGTTCAACTCTCTGCCCTTCCGTCCGGGATTTATGTCGTAAGGGTGGTTTCCGATAAATATAATGTATCCAGTAAAATCAGATTAAATTAAAAGTGAAATGAAAACGAAATTATACTGCGCGCGGTATGATTTTGTGATATTATTCTACTGGATTGCTTCGTTCCTCGCAATGACGACGGATACGCTTCGTATAGTAATAACATGAGGCAATGCGGTGAACCGGAATG
>JAITBC010000362.1 GCA_031283785.1 Tannerella sp.
TCACCGTAACGTTGCTTAAAGCCCCCGGCGGGACACTGTCGGCAGGGTCATGCCAGTCTTTTACCTCTTCGCACGAGCAAAAAAACATTACAGACAGTCCAGTCAAAAAGCAAAAAACCTTTTTCATTTGCTTAATATTTATCTGTTTCATAATCTTTTAATTATTAATTATTAACTTTCAATCATTGTCATTACCATCCCGGATTCTGCATCAGATTTTTATTATTCAGCAGAATACTTTGTCGTATAGGCCAGAAATAGTCTTTTTTCTCGAATTTCAATTGAAAAATATCTACCGGCTGATAAAAATCTTCAGCAAAAAGATCAAATCCCCGGACAGTACGGTTCATATACTCTTCCGCCAGTTTCCAGCGTTTTAAATCCCAGAAACGTATTCCCTCAAATGCGAGTTCAATCATGCGTTCGCGCCGGATAATTTCCCTCATACCGTCCTTAGTCAAAGGCTTGTTTTGCTGTGAGACAGTGGCATGGTCGTGCCAGGCTTCTACTACGCCTTTCAGTCCGCTGCGTTTTCTTACCGTATCCACATATTTATAAACATCGGCAGCCGGAGTATCGCCTCCCGCTTCGTTCAGGGCTTCGGCATACATCAGATAAAGGTCTGCCAGACGCATAAGAGGGAAAGGATACCGGGAAGTCGCCGGCGTAGCGTCGCCGTTTGTCGCCGCCGTCATATAGCTCAGTAATTTTTTGCAGAGATATCCTGTGCTGCTGCGCATTTCTATCTGTCCGCCGGGTCTTGTCGTGTACCATAATGAGGTTGACGATGTGCCGTCGGTAACTCTGCCGTTACCGAAAAATCTTCCGTGTTCGAAAGTAATGGAAGCATAAAAACGGGGTTCTCTGTTGAAATGAAGCTGCAAGGTTTGCTGAGCCGGTTTGATATACAGGCGGTCGTCATTGGTAGCCATCCTCAGTTCCATGGGGTCACGACCTGCCCAGTCCTTATCTTCTTCAATCGGCACTCCGTTGTCGGTATAAAACTGTTCGACAATATGCAGCGGCGGCGCCCATGAGGTTCTCTGTGAAAAACTGTTTCCTCCCATCATGCGCTGGAAACAGGCATATTGCAATGCGTCAGTATTCGAATTATAGTCTCCCCACATTATTTCCGGATTGTTAATACGTTCGGTAGCAGCGCCTCTTACCTGCATGGAGTTGATGGTTGAATCGCTTAATGAGGAAGCTAATACAGGATTAACTTCCCTGAAATCGTACAGTTTATATCCGTTTTCGTGGGCAAAGTCTATAGCCGTTTTCATAGCTTCGGCGGCTCTTTGCCATTTTTCGGGGCTGTAGGTCTGCGGAAAAAGATTTATACCCCGATTATCAATGAGAGAAAACGGAGGCGGTTCGGTAGCCGTGCCATTGAACAGCGGACTTGCAGCGTAAGTCAGTACCTGCGCTTTCAGAGCCAGTGCGATAGCCTGAGTAGGCCGTCCCGCTTCGGTAATCTGTAATTCTATTACCGGAGGCAAATTTTCGTGAGCCTCATCCAGAAGAGATACGATATATTCGACTATCTCGTCTATCGATTCTCTGCGTCTCATCACCGCTTCGCCCTTTTCGCTGACGGGTATATTTTCCTTAATCAAAGGAATGGGACCATACATCCTGAACAGCCAGAAGTGAAGATATGCTTTCAGAAATTTAATTTCGGCTATCCATCTGACACGTTCGCTTTCGTCTAAATCGAAGGGTTTGTGAATGTTTTCGAGGAAAATGTTACAGTCGCTCAAAGCGGTGAATATTGCTTTTCCTCCATTCAGATTATAACCGTTTTGCGTGCTTGCCCAATAATCGGCTAATGGAGCATTGGTACCCTGATTTCCGCGTGCTATATACCAGAGTCGCGGACTTATTCCGTTTACGGGGTCAATATACCAGACTTCGTCTCCGCCAAGCAATGCGGGATTATCCGCTGCTTCGGCAAAATTCGGAAGAAAAGAAAAACAGCCGTAAAGGAAACCTTCCGCCTCATTGCGGCTTCTGAAAGCATGGTCTACTGTTGATATATTATCCGGAACAATATCCAGATAATTGCATGAGGAGGTACACATGGCTGCGAGTACAAGAACGGATGATATCCGGCAAACAGTCGCATACCTGCGGATAATGATTTTCACATGTTTTAATGTGTTGCTGTTACAAATAATTGTTTTCATACTGTTTTAAAATGAAAGATTTATACCTAAATTAATCACACGCTGGAGAGGATAGTTCAGCCCGTTGCCGCCCAGTTCCACATCCCAGAGTTTAAATTTACTGAACAGTAACAGGTTGGTTCCGCTGACATAAAAACGTGCGGAACTCAGTCTAAGTTTTCCAACCCAGTTTACCGGCAGGGAATAACCTATTTCGGCGCTTTTAAGACGCAGAAACGAACCGTTTTGCATAAACCATGTACTCCGCTGATTATTGTTGCCAATCGGAGTATTTGACAGTCTCGGCCATCCGGCGTACGGGTTCTGCGAGGTTTCCGACCAGTAATCGTCGACAATGAATTTTGCCAGACCGGACTCGACAACTCTGCTATCGTCATACGTTCCATTAACTCCGTCCGCATTTGTTTTTTTGACGAAAGGAGTCATCGCACTGCCGTCAATCCAGAAGGAATACCTTCCTGAACCCTGGAAAAATATGGAAACGTCCAGATTTTTGTATCCTGCCGAAAGTCCGAATCCGTAGTTGATTTCCGGAGTGGTTGGATAACCTATCGGAACCATGTCTATTTCATTTATTACATTATCCCCGTTGATATCTTTGTATTTGATGTCTCCGGGTAAATATTCGCTGAAATCCTGACGTGGAGAATTGAGTACGTCAGCTTCGTCGATAAAAAGCCTTTCGGCTACATATCCCCACTGTTGCGAAACGGGATATGATATTCTCGACCGCCAGTCGTAACCCAGCGAGCTGAAGTCAGGTTCTTCATAATATGCGTACGTGGAACGCGCATAAGTGAAATTCGCCCTGCCTACCAGCCAAACATCTCTATTGATGGAATGGGTATAATCCATGGAAATGTCAACTCCTTTTCCGTTTGCTTCGCCCACATTGACTTGCGGCGTTGCCCACAAACCCATTTCGGTAGGAATATCAGCGCGCGTCTGGAGAATATTGGTACGGTGTTCCCGGTAAATATCCGCCTGAATTTTCAATTTTTCTTTGAACAGATTCATTTCTATACCGAAATTGGTTTTCCGCGCTGTTTCCCATCCTATCAGCGGATTGGCATAAGTGTTGATTTTTACGCCTGTACGGCTTATGCCGCCATAATCAATTCCGGTTATGTACCGTCCGCCTCCGCCTATACTCACGTCTGAAATATAGAAGAATCGCGTTTTT